>CABURG010000059.1 GCA_902493835.1 uncultured Collinsella sp.
AGAACGGAATATGCCTCGTTGAGCTCCTTGAACTTGGCCTCGGCCTCGGGGTCGTCCGAAACGTCCGGGTGTACGGTACGGGCCTTCTTTAGAAACGCGCGCTTAATCGTCCGCGCGTCGGCATCCTTGTCGACGCCAAGTACCTCGTAGTAATCCCTATTTTCCGACACGACCGAATCCTTCCGACTTTCATTATTGTCACAGTGCGTCCTATACCCAAGCTGAGCCGGCCGCAAACAGAGGGTTTGATGTTATTGCATTGCGTAGGGCGAAAGCATGGCACGCTGCGAGCAGCTCGCAAACCAAACCGACACGAGCGCAAACATAAATCCGTTGGCAAAACCGTTGACAAACTGCATCGCGCCGCGCTTCCACCACAGCAGGCTGCGATGCAGCACGCCGTCCGAGAGCACCATGAACAGGCCCATGGCAAACGGAATAAAACACATCACGGCAAAGGCCGAGAACACGCCCGAGATGGCCGACAGCACCAAAAACGGCGCCACGATGCCCATCAGGTAAAAACCGGTACGGGCCTTGCCCTCCAGACGCTCGGCCTCAACATGGGCGCGACCGACCAGGTCGCCGCCCGAGGCGCCGTTGGTGCCGGCATGGCCCATACCACTAATGCGGACCTCGTCGCCATCGTGCGTACCGGCAGGAAACTCAATCGTCTGCTCGGAGGTCACACGGACACGCCCGCTGCCGCCGCAATCGGGGCAGGGGTCGGCGACGACCTTACCGGAACCGCCGCACTCGGGGCAGACCGACTGAAACGTGCCGGCACCGAACAGGAAGGACAGGTCGACATCGATGTGGCCGCGACCACCGCAGCTCGGACAGGTATGTGCATGCTCGGACGAAACAGAACCCGAGCCGCCACAGTGGCCACAGGTATCGAAGCGCGTATAGCGGACGGTCTTGCGGGCACCGCCCTTGGCCTCCTTGGCGTCGAGCTTGATATCGACGACCACGTTGGCGCCGTTCTCGGGATTATAGGCAGCCTGCCCGCGACGCGGCTGGCCCCAGGCGCCACCAAAGGGAAAGCCGCCCTCAAAGGGATTGCCATAGCCTGCACTGCCGGCGTAGCCGCCGCCATAGGGCGAAGCCGTAGGAGCGCCGGCGAAGGGGTTGCCCGAGCGCATGGCGTCGTAGCGCGCTCGCTTCTGCTCGTCCGAAAGCACGGCGTAGGCCTCGGAAACCTCTTTAAACTTTTCCTCGGCATCAGGTTCTTTGTTGACGTCCGGATGGAGCTTGCGGGCCTTTTGCTGGAAGGCCTTCTGTATATCACGCGAGGTGGCGTCCTTGGAGACACCCAAAATCTCGTAGTAATCTTTTTCGTTCATCGTCGCCATGCGCGGCAACCTCCTGCTCACAGCAGCGTATATATTGCGGTAATTCTACCCGAGCGGCCTAAGCTAGACCCCAAAACAGCTCGAACAGCACATTTCCATCGAGCCAGCCCAAGTGGGTGGGCGCTAAACGGGCGTGGGCACGACCTGCGATAACGTCTTTCGAGGAGACGTACCCCACATGCCCCTCGACATGGTCGGGCACCCAAGTGGCAAGGCCCAACTCGAGCGCACGGTCACAGGCCGCCGCCAGCTCGTCTGCAGCGATCACGCTTGCCGAGCGAACCAACAGATCGGACCCAATGCCACGCGTCATGCGGCAGGCGAGCATCAAATCCTCGGCCGCAGCCTCGCGCTGCGACAGATACTCGGCATCAAACGTCATCGCGGCATCGTCGCGTTGCACCAAGCGCACGCGATACGCATCGCCGCGAGCAGGCACGTCGGGAAACAACCCGGCCAGGCGATCGAAATCCTCGGCGTCGAGCATACCGGCGGCAGAGCGACCCAAGCCCAGATAGCCCTGTCCGGTCCAATAGGCAATGTTGTGGGCGCACTCATGGCCGTCGAGCGCGTAGCTTGCAACCTCATACGGGTGATAGCCGGCCGCACCCAGGCGCTCACGCGCCGCGTCCATGCATGCAGCCTGAAAATCCTCGTCGGGCTCGAGCGACTCGTCGCGACACGCCATGCGGTAGAGCGAAGTGCCCTCCTCGAGCGTGAGCGGGTAAACCGACACATGATGCGGCGCCGCCGCCAACACACCATCGAGCGTGCGTTGCCAGCTTACGGCGGTCTGCCCGGGAAGTCCGCACATCAGGTCGCAGGACACATCAAGCCCTGCGTCCTTAACCGTCGTGATGGCAGCGAGCGCCCGATCGGCATCGTGAATGCGACCGATGGCGGAAAGTTCGGCGTTATCGAGCGTTTGCACGCCCAGAGAGACGCGTGTGACACCAACCTTGGCAAGCGCAGCGGTAAGCTCGGCGGTCAGCGACTCAGGATTGGCTTCGCAGGTAAACTCAACGGGCTTGCACCACGCAGAGATACGCCGGGCGAGTTCTACCAGGCGCTCCCCCGCCAGCGACGGCGTGCCGCCGCCAACATAGACGGTACGGATCTGCGCAAGCGCCCCGACGTCTCCAAAGGCATCAAGGCGCGCATACAACTGCTCAAAATAGGCATCGAGCGCAGCGCTCAGGTCGCACGGAGCAAAACTGCGCGAGTCAAAGTCGCAGTACCGGCACTTTTGGGCGCAAAACGGCACGTGCACGTACAGCGCGGTAACGGCCACCGTTAGGCCTCCAGCGGATGAGAAGGCACCGACTCGCCAGCGGCAAGTGCGGCCTCGCAGGCCACCACATCGCGCTCGATATCATCGACCAATGCCATGAACTCCTCGCATGTGGAGCAACGCACCACCTGGGCGCGCCAGGCCGCAGCATGGGGCATGCCCTTTAGATACCAGCTCGCGTACGTGCGGGCACGCGACATGAGCGGCAACAGCTCGTGCGTGAGCGTCAGGTGCTCGCGCAGGGCATCCAGGCGCTCGCGTGAGGAGCGAGACGGCACCGGCGTGCCATCGAGCGCAAGGGCGCGAGCATCGCCGAACACCCAGGGATTGCCATAGATACCGCGCGCAATGAACACCGCGCTGGCGCCCGAGTTGCGCAGACGTTCCGCCGCATCCTCGGCCGAGAACACGTCGCCCGAACCGATAACGGGAATCTCGACGGCGTCGGCCACCTCATCGACGACCGACCAATCGGCCTGGCCCGTATAGAGCTGCGTGGCACAGCGACCATGTACCGCCACCGCAGCGGCCCCTGCCCCCTCGAGCATCTGGGCAAACGTCGCGGCATTGCGGTCTTCAGCGTAAAAGCCCTTGCGGATTTTTACGGTCACGGGCACGTGCGCCGCGCCCACCGCTGCCTCGACGATCTTCTCTGCCAGCTCGGGCGTGCGCATAAGCGCCGAACCCTCGCCCTTGGTGACGACCTTGCGAGCCGGGCAGGCCATGTTGATATCAATCAACGACAGGCGATCGCCCACACGTTCCTCGACGGCAGCGACAGCGCTCGCAAACTGATCGGGTTTGGAGCCGAAGAGCTGCACGCAGATTTGCTGCTCTTCGTCGGCCGGCAGCACCAGGCGCCAGGTCTTGTTGCTGGCATAGGCAAGGCCCGCCACGCTCACCATTTCGCTGTAGGCAAGATGGGCACCGCGGCGGCGGCACATGATGCGGTAGGCAGGGTCGGTAACGCCGGCCATGGGAGCCATAAGGAACGGCTGCTCGGTATAGGCACCCAGCAGCCGCGTACTGTATTCAGAAAGCGACATAGACCTACTCGTCCACCTTGAGGATCGCCATAAAGGCCTCCTGCGGGACCTCGACCGAACCGATGGCCTTCATGCGCTTCTTGCCCTCTTTCTGCTTCTCGAGCAACTTGCGCTTACGAGAGATATCGCCGCCATAGCACTTGGCCAAAACGTCCTTGCGGCGCGCCTTGACGGTGGAGCGGGCGATGATCTTGTTGCCGATGGCACCCTGAATAGGCACCTCGAACAGCTGGCGCGGGATGATTTCCTTGAGCTTGTCGCACAGGCCGCGAGCCAGGCCATAGGCCTTGTCCTTGTGCACGATAAACGACAGCGCGTCCACCTCGTCGCCCGAAAGCAAGATATCGAGCTTCACGAGCTCGGAGGGACGATACTCGTTGAACTCATAATCGAGCGAGGCATAGCCCTTGGTGCGGCTCTTGAGCTGGTCAAAGAAGTCCAGGATGAGCTCAGCGAGTGGCATGTCGAAGCGCATCTCGACCGATTTACTCGTGAGATGGATCATGTCGGTCGTAATGCCGCGGTGCTCGATAGCGAGCTGCATGACGGCGCCCGTATACTCGGGCGGGCAGATAATCTTGGCCTTGAGGTACGGCTCCTCAATACGCTCGATGCGCGTAGCCTCGGGAAGATCCTGCGGGCTGCGGACATCAATCATCTCACCGTCGGTCTTGTAGACGTGATAGTCCACCGAAGGGCTCGTGGCAATCAGATCCAGATTGAACTCGCGCTCCAGGCGCTCCTTGACGACCTCCATATGCAGCAGGCCCAAGAAGCCCACGCGGAAGCCAAAGCCCAGCGCCACCGACGTCTCAGGCTCCCACACCAACGACGGATCGTTGACATGCAGCTTATCGAGAGCGTCACGCAGGTTCTCGTAGTCCTTGTTGTCGATGGGGAACAGGCCTGTGTAGACCATGGGCTTGGCCTCGCGGTAGCCCGGCAGCGGCTCGGGGCAGGGATTCGACGCCCACGTGAGGGTATCGCCCACGCGCACGGCCTCGGGATCCTTCAGACCCGTGACCACGTAGCCCACCTCGCCGACTGTCAGTGCATCGACCGGGGTCTCGGCGGGACGCTTGACGCCCACGCCATCGACCAAAAAGTCGCCCTTGGCCTGCATCATAAGCAGGGTATCGCCCTTTTTGATGGAACCGTCAAAAACACGGACCGTGGCAACGACGCCGCGGTACTCATCAAAATACGAATCCAAGATGAGCGCCTTGAGCGGCGCATTCGCATCGCCCTTGGGCGGAGAGATCAAAAAGACGATGGACTCAAGCAGATCGTGGATGCCCTCGCCGGTCTTGCCCGATACGCATACGGCATCGTCGGCAGGAATCGCCAGGTCATCCTCGATCTCGGTCTTAACCTCGTCGGGATGGGCCGAGGGCAGGTCGATCTTATTGATGGCGGGCACGATATCCAGATTAGCGTTCATGGCGAGCGTCGCGTTGGAGACGGTCTGCGCCTCGACGCCCTGCGTGGCGTCGACGACGAGCACCGCGCCCTCACAGGCGGCCAGCGAGCGCGAGACCTCATAGGTAAAGTCCACGTGGCCCGGCGTATCGATCAGGTTGAACTGATACGTCTCGCCATCGTCGGCATCATAGGTCACGCGAACGGCATTGGACTTGATTGTGATGCCGCGCTCGCGCTCGATATCCATGGTGTCGAGCAGCTGCGACTCCATGTCGCGCTCGTCGACGGTATGGGTGAGTTCGAGGATACGGTCACTGATCGTGGACTTGCCATGGTCGATGTGCGCAACGATCGAGAAGTTACGGATGTGGGAAATGTCAATTGAAGTATTCATGCGGACTATCTTACCCGAGCGGTACAAAAAATGGAGCCTGTTCCATAAAACAGGCTCCATTTATGCGCGTAATCTGTGTGGTGTGAAATTTACAACTTAGGCGTTGATGCTGTTCACGAGCTTGGCAAGACCGGACTTGCGGTTAGAAGCCTGGTTCTTGTGGATAACATGCTTGGCGGCAGCCATGTCGAGACGCTTGGTGACGGTCTTGAGGGCAGCCTGGGCCTTCTCGGCGTCGCCCTCGGCGACGGCGGACTGGACGTGCTTGGTCAGCGTCTTGAGCTCGGACTTGACAGCCTTGTTACGCATGCGAGCTGCCTCATTGGTGCGGATACGCTTCTTCTGAGACTTGATGTTTGCCACTTCTGGAGTTCCTTTCGAGTTCCTTGCAAAAAATGTATGACACCTCTGAGACACGGTGAGGTCATGCAAGCGCCTACTATAGCACGCTCCCCCTCAAAGGGATAGAACGAATTTGTCAAATAGGCAGGTATCATCACGATTTTCTCAAGATGTTCGTAATCCAGAGCAAAAGCGCGGTCTCCGAATCAGCCGAACCCTTCAGTGCGAGCTCCACATCGACCGCGCCCTCGAGCGCAGCAACGAGCTCGGTCATCGAAAAACGACGAGCCCAGGTCAGGTGATTCTTGACCTGCCAGGCCTGAAGCTTGAGTGTCGCGGCGAGCTCACGCCCCTGCCCACGCGCATCGAGCGCCTTGGCAACGATAAGCTCGCGAATACGCCCGCACAGCAATGTGTAAGTCCACACGTAGCTCTTGGCGGGCAGTAGATTGAAGAGCTCAAGCGAGCGGCGCATGTCACGGGCCGAGACCGCATTGAGAAAGTCCCAGGGCTGGACTTCGGCCGTGCGCACGATCCAGCGCTCCACATCGGCAAGCTCAATTTGCGGCCCCTCGACCATCTGGGCAAGCTTGGCCAAGTCGTTATCGAGCATGCGGGTGTTCTCACCCGAGCGCGAAACGAGCTCCTCGGCGGCCGCCGTCGAGATGGACTTTCCGTGCTGCGTCGCCATCTGCTGCACGCGGCGCGGGAGCTCCCAACGCTTAGTTCCCGAACAATCGATCACGGCCTTCTTGTCAATATTGGCGATCGCCTTGTACAGGCGCGTGTTCTTGGCAAGCGAATCGGCGATTATGAGGCAAACCGTCGTGGGACTGGGACTCGCCAGATACTCGACAAGCGGCTCAGAGATCGCTTTGGCGAGTTTTGAGCAGCCGTCAAGGATTACCAGGCGAAACTCGCTGCCCATAGGAAAGGTGTTGAGCGATCCGATAATCGACTCGATATCGGGGTCTTTGGTCATATCGCGCTCGTCGAGGTTGAACTCGACCATGCCCGTCTTTTCCAGACGCGCCTTCATACGCGAGACGGCGTGGTCGCGTTTGACTCCGTCGGTACCGACGATCAGATATGCCGGCAACAGACCGGTTTCGGACATCGCGCTCCCCTCCCGCAGGCTCTCGTGTTCGTACCGTGCCATTCTAGCCCAGGGGCTCACCACACGCCAACGACGTCGTCACGGTCTCTGGCATCGCATCGCAAAGCCATTCGCAGTCGGCGTGACTGTAATGTCGCCGTGTTCGATGGTGCACGCGAACACGCCGCCCGCTTCCTTCACGGCATCGATGCAGGCATCGGACGGATGGCCGTAGCGGTTGCCCTCGCCCGCGCTCGCGAGGGAAAGCTCGGGCTTCAGGACGTCCAGCAACTCACCATCGGCTGAAACCTTGGAGCCGTGATGCCCAAGTTTAAGGACATCGATATCCCCCACCTCCTGCACGAATTCTCGTTCTTGGTCGAGCTCGGCATCACCGGTGAGAAGTACGCGCAGGCTCTTGCCTTCCTGAGCATAGGAGAGCAGCAAGACAAGCGAGTCCTCATTGCCCTCGCCATCTACCGTGTCAAACGGCCACATCACGCGAGCCCGAAATGCGCCGATATCGACCGCGTCTCCACGAGCCACCTGCCGATACATTACGCCGGGGCGATTCAGGACCTCAGCAGGCGCACCGTCCAGCGCATCGGCTGCAACCGCAATGGTACCAACCGAAAACTGATCGAGCACGTCGGGAAGGCCGCCCCAATGGTCTTCATCCCAATGCGTCACGAAGACGACGTCGATATGGTGGACGTTATTGCGAACCAACGCCGACACCACGCGCTCATCGAGCCCACAGTCGACGAGCGCCACGGCGCTACCCTGACGAACCAGAATCGCATCGGCCTGGCCAACATCGAGGACCGTCACCGAAGGCGGCGCGCATCGATCCCAATAGACATACGGAACACCCGCTGCAAGCATCAAACACAGCAGCCCCACTGCCATGGTCCGCGTGCGGGGGCGTGGCCACCAGACCAAGAGGACCGCCAGCACAAACGGCACCACGTATACCAAGGGCGTATCGGGCGGCACGCTTACGGATGCACCCGGAACGGCCGCAAAGAGCTGCTCAAAGAACAGGGCGCAGCGAGCGACAATCATGGGTACCACGAGCGCCCCGTGACGCAAAAGCGGAACAAGCGAGCAGGGTGCCAGCACAACCGACGATGCGAGCAGCACGCTTATCACTGGACCGATCACGGCATTTGCAAGCGGGGCAATGAGCGAAAACGTCCCAAATGCGGGAATGGTTACGGGAAGTGTCGCGAGTTGTGAGCACAACGTGACAGACAAAACGCTGGCGACGCCCGATGGCACACCCAGCTCGCCCAAGGCGTAGGTAGCGTAGGGGCAAAAACAAAGGATGGCAAAAACACTGGCGCACGAAAGCTGAAAACCCATTTCGAACAATACCGTCGGCCGCAGCAGCACAAAGACCGCCATGGTGACAAACAGAGCCGAGAGGCCATGACGACGACGTCCGGCGCCGTTGGCGATAAGCGTCGCCGCCACCATGCAGCACGCGCGCACGGCCGAGGGCGAGGCGCCCGTAAAGACGGCATAGGCAATAAGAGCCAGCATCAACAGTCCCCGCTGCAGCCCACGAGAGAGGCGTGTCTTTTGCAGGGCGCTCTCAATCACAAACCCCACGATGGCAAGATGGCTGCCCGAGACGGCGATGAGATGTGCGGTGCCCGTTACCGAAAACCAATCGCCCGCCGGCTGGGCGCGCAACTCGGACGAGCGTCCACAGACAACGCCGGCAATGAGCGAGCGCGCTGGATCGGTCTCGGGCGCGATAACGGCAAGGAGCTCGTTCCGAAGCCAAGTCAACGGCCCCGGAGAACCCTCGTCGACCGATACCAACCGGACGACTTTAACCTTTCGAAGCTCGCCCCGAAGCACGCGTGAGCGCCCATACGCATCGTTCTCAAAGCGTGATATTCGACCGATACCACGTACATGCGAACCGACGCCGAGCTCGCGATCGCACGACAGCCGTACCTGACCCAAGCGCTTTTCGCCTGCATACGCATCGCAGGTGTAGGAATACACACCGTCATTGATGGACGGATCGCCCTGTACATAAAATTCGAGACTGCTCGCAGCCCGATTATTCAGCGCCCTCGAAGCACGCAGCGCTCCCATTGTCCAACCCGAGGACGCGACCGCTCCCGCCATGAGGCCGAGGGCAACGGCATACAGCCATCGCTTCCACCGCACAAGACGCATACAGGACCGTGCCAATACGATGCAAGCCGCAGCCGCAACGGGAATGGCCATAAGCAATGTGACGGGCGCCGCCCGCTCTCCCAGCAGCACATCGGCTGTCACGCTAAGTACCAAGCCACA
>CABURG010000060.1 GCA_902493835.1 uncultured Collinsella sp.
GCTGGGATAGAATGTCGCCGTGGGCCATCGTCTTTCCTTTCGTCGAATATCTAGGCACTGACGATTTTAGGCGATGGCCCTCCCTTGCTTCTTACACCACGACTGTACGCGCCACCGATGCGCGGATCATACCAGGTAATTATTCAAAATAACCGGGTTCAGTTTAAACTAACCATCAATAGAAATCTGACCATCATCCAAGGTAATAGTGCTACAGGCAAGACAACTCTGCTTGATATGGTGGCGGCCCACGAAGAGCTTGGGGCACAAAGCGGCGTAACAGTAAGTTGCAAAGTGCCCTGTAAAACAATATCTGGAAAATATTGGCGCAGAGATCTCCAAGAGATTTCCAGCAGTATTGTTTTTATTGATGAGGGCAATACTTTTGTTCGATCAAGAGAATTTGCCCATGAAGCAAAACGTAGCTCAAACTACTACGTAATCGTCGCCAGAGAGTCACTGCGCCAACTGCCCTATAGCGTTGATGAAATCTACGGTCTTAAGAACACCAACCGAACCACAACGAAGTATCCCGTTTACTCTCGTGTCTACACCTCTACATATCGTATTTACGATGATACTGAATTTAGAGGCGAGAGGCCCGAGCTTGTCATCGTCGAGGACACAAATTCGGGCTACGAATTCTTCAGTTTGCTATGCAAAAAGAGCAGCATTAAGTGCATCAGCGCGGGAGGAAAATCAAATATTTGCAACTGCATTATGAACGCACCAGAAAACGACATCCTCGTGATTGCCGACGGCGCCGCCTTTGGACCAGAAATTGCGGAAGCAGCTGCTCTATTGCGCCGAAAGAACATCAAGCTATTCCTACCGGAATCGTTTGAATGGCTCGTGTTGAAGTCGGGATTATTCAACAGCAAACACATTAAGGACATACTGCTTAACCCCGCCGAACATATCGAAAGCTCAAAGTTCTTTAGCTGGGAGAGGTTCTTTACTGCAGAACTCATCGAATGCTCACGAGACACACGTTTTCGATATGACAAGAGCTGCTTGAACGAGGAGTACTTGAACCCCACCGCCCTTGCAGCTCTTGAGGATACTTTGCCGGAACTTGGCATTACTTCGCACTAAAACGAGAAGTACTCACTGTCGGAGGATAGGTTTGGTCCGAGCCACGGGTCGCCATCGAGGAAGAACTCAGGCCAGCGTTGCATGAACAGCGCCTGTTCACGTTTCCAGCGGCGAAGCTTTTCCTCGTTGGCCTCTTCCCTGCCGCGCGAGGTGAACTCGTAGTGGTACAGCTCGGCATAGGGCGTAAAGATGGTGCGGTAGCCCGCCTCCCACACGCGCAGGCAAAAGTCCGCATCGTTAAAGCCGACGGCGAATTCCTCGTTATAGCCTCCGACCTGCTCGAATACGTCGCGTCGCACCATCTGGCAGGCACCTGTTACGGCACTAAAGTTGCCCGGGCGCACAGCACGGGCAAGATAGCCCTCGCGCTTTGCCGAGAAGTCCTGGTTGGCATGGGCAAGTGCGCCGCGCACACCAACCAAAATGCCAGCGTGTTGAACAAGATGATCGGCAAAGTAGAGTTTGGCGCCCACCACGCCCGCATCGGGACGCTGCAGATAGCTCATCATCTCTTCGATAAAGTCCGGGCTTATAACCTCGGTATCGTTGTTGAGCAGCAGCAGGTAGTCGCCCTTAGCGTGCTCCACACCAAAATTGATGATCTGAGAGTAATTGAACTCGCCCGGCCAGTACACAACGCGCGCGATGCCCTTGCCTTCTGATGCTGAAGCCACGCGTTCCGGCAGGGTTTCGTAATACGCAAACGTCTCCGGGGCTTCGCTGTTGTTCTCCACCAAGACGATCTCGTAGTTGGTATACGTTGTCTTCTGGGCGATCGACATCACACAGGCGTCAAGCGTCTCAATGTAATCCTTGGTGGGAATCACAATGCTCACCAGCGGCGCAGGCTCCGGCAGCGCGTAGCGCATGCGATAGACAAACGGCATCTCGGTCTCCTCGACTGTTCCGCAAATGCCCAGCGCGTTAAAGTGGCGCTGCAGCGCAAGACGACCGGCTTCAATAGCATACGGCTTGCTATCGGCAGAGCCATCGGCGGTCGATCCCGGATGCACGCGCCAGTGATACAGCACATGCGCAACATGCTCAAACCGCGCGTCCGCCGAAAGGCAGCGAAGCGTCAGGTCGTAGTCCTGGGCACCCGCAACGTCTTCCGGGGACGTGCCAATACGATCGATAAGTGTCTTCTCCACCATCAGGAAATGCGTCACGCAGTTATGGCTATAGAGCAGGTCAACGTTGAGCTTGGTCTTAAAGACCGGCTGGCCCCACTCCCCCGTTTTCTGGAACATGTCCTCGTCGCAGAATAGGACCTGGGGGCGCTCGCCCTCGGCCGCCTTATTCAGCGCGGAAACATACTGGAATAACGCGTCCGGCTCCAGAATGTCATCGTGGTCCAAGAACGCGATGTAGTCGCCCATCGCTTGCTCAATACCTGCGTTGGTGTTGATCACAATGCCGCCGTTGCCGGGCAGCCCAATGCGACGAACGCGCTCGTCGTGGGCGCCTGCCGCAAGGTCGGCAACCGCATCCCATTCAGGTGAGGCATCCATAAGGAGCAATTCCCAGTTGTCATAGCTCTGGGCTAGCACCGAGTCCAGCAGCTCGCGCAGGTAGACTCGATCGGTCTTGTAGCACGGCACCACAATGCTCACGAGCGGCCTATAGGCAAAGGCCGCCGAAGCGACACGCTGGCATGCCAGATCGCCCGGCTTTGCGCGATGCTGCTCAAACCAACGTCGATAAGCTGCGTCGTCAGCGCGTGCATCCTTCATGCGGTTCCAGCTGTCGTCGACCATGCCGTTGTACAGGCGACCATCCATGGCGCAAAACCCGCTCTGGATCTGCTCCGTGGGATCGCTCACAATCGCGACAAAATCTCGTATATCCTGAGGCATCTCAACGCTCAGATACGTTTTATTGACGCGGCATCCGTCCTGCTGCGGCACATCGACCTGCGACTCAAACACATGCACGGTGGCATCAATCGCATTCATATGCGTATCGAAGATCTGGAGCTCAGGTGCGCACTGGGGGTCTCCCGCCCAGGCAACCTCATAGCGCCACACCGCGCCGGCGTCTGCCGGCAAATAGCGAATGGCATCGATCTCATAGCGACCGCAGCACTCGCCATGCTGCGCATCGCGGATAAGCGCACACAGCGCAGGCTTTGCTTTGTAGTTAATCTTGGATTCCAGCTTGGCAATACGACTATCAAGGCGAATAGAGCCCAGCTTTTTGTCGCCGGACGCAAATGAGACGTCAATTGTAGAGCCGTCCATAAACGGAAGCACCAAGACGAGGAGCTCGCGCTCATAATCGGCAACGGAGGGACAAAGCGCAAGCACGGGGCCATGATCGACCGGCAGTGTCAAAGACGGCACGCAAGCGCCATTGGTCGTCGCATGGGCAAAAGTCTGGGAACCCGCCCGCTCAATAAGCGCGCCGGCATCCTGACCGGCAAATCGAAGCAGGACGAACAGACGACCCTGACTACGGCAAAGCGCCAAACGCTTGATACTCATCTACACTTCTCGCTTTCCCAGGGCATTCGCGGCCATGCGCTTACACGCGCCCAGACGCCCAAACCTTAAGACGTCGTAATCGAACATGAGCTTTTTGCACGCACGGGCATTGGGGGCCTTGCTGGCAAGCGCCGCACGCACCATAGCGGCAACAGACGGGGCACATTGCGTGAGCGCGGCATCGTTGCCCACGGCAGAACCGGCAAGCGCCACGGAAACGGCAGCAAACACCTTGCCGCAGTCCGAGCCCAGCAACCTGAGCGCATCGTACAGCACCAGATCGCAGAGGAAATATGCCAGGTCATCGGCATGTTGGACATCAAGACCGTCGCGCTGCCAGTCAGCCAGCACCGCGGAGTAAATCTTCACGTGCTCCAGCAGACGTGTCTCGTCGTCGTAGCGCATGGTGTCCATGAGCGAACCCTTGCGCGCCACGCGGTAGTCATACAGCTTGTTCGAGATAAGCGCGGTCTTGCGCGAGCGACCATACACGGCAAAATCGAAAACCTGGTCCTCACCATAGTTAACGGTTTCGTCGAACACGATCCCGTTGCCCAGCAAAAACTCACGCTTGCAGGCGGTGCGCCATGCAAAGGGGCGAGATGCTTCCTTAAACAGCAGGTCGGAGCTATAACCTTCAAACGACACATCGCGTGGGCTCAGCACATAGTTAAGCCACGGATACCCCGCCTCCAGCGGATACGGATTCGCGCCAAAGGTCAAAACGTCGCAGTCCTCGCGCTCAAAGGCATCGACGATCACACGGCATGCATCGGGCGTGAACCGATCATCGGAATCCAAAAACGCGACGATAGGCGCCGTGGACGCAGCAATGCCTGCATTACGGGCGCTCGACAGGCCGCCGTTCTCCTTATCGACCAGCGTAAAGCGCGCGTCCTTTTCGCAATAAGCAGCCGCGATATCGCGCGAACCATCTGGCGAGCCATCGTTGACCAGCACGCCCTCCCAATCGGGCATATCCTGCGCAAGCAGGGAGTCCAGGCACCAGGCCAGGCACTCCTCCACCTTATAGATGGGAACGACAACGGAAATCTTGGGGGTAGCCATAGTCACTCGCTCTTACTGTGCGGCCGGAACGTCATCGGGGTGCGGGTTGTCGCCGTAGGTGCGCTGATACGTCAGCACGCGCCAGACCAGCGGCAGGCCGCCAATCTTAAAGTAATGCTTAAACGTATTGAGCTTGCCCGGCTTCTTAAAGTCAAAGCGCAAATCGATATAGGCACGAGGCGACTTGACCATCAGGCGCAAGTCGGTCTCGCCACGCGGATCGAACAGCGACAGGTCAAAGCGACCGGCATCCCAATCGGCCTTGAGCTCAGACGAGGCTTTCTTCCAAAACTGCTCACGCAGTTCATCGACCAGACGCTCATCATTCCAACGGTACGTATCGACCTTCATGCGCATTAAAATGCCCTGAAGCTGAGCCTTGAGCTCGGGACGCTCGTCCAAAAAACGTTGCATCTCGGCATATTCGTCGCACACGCAAAACACCTTGTTGGGCGAATTAACAGAGCTCTTCTCATTGTCCTGGCGATAGCACAGGATGGGGTCCGCAATAAACGCGGCACGCTCGGCGCACGCCCAGACCTTAAAGTTAAAGCCTGCGTCCTGATACGAGGCGCCCGGCGTGGGAAGGAACCGAATCTGATTGTCGTTGAGGAACTCGCGCCGATAGATGGCAGACCAAATGGAAGGTTTGCGGTAGAAGATGCCCGGGCGATCGACGGGGCGATACGCAGCGCCCGTCATATGCTCATCGATAATCCCAAACAGTTCACGGCGTTCGCTGGGCGTGGACCAATACAGGTAAAAGTCGCCCTTTACCACATCGGCATGCTCAGCATCGGCCTTGGCGACCAGCTTTTGGAGCGAATCCTCAAACATAAAGTCGTCAGACTCAAGGATGCCCACGTACTCACCGCGCGCCATCTCCAGGCCGCGGTTCATCGAGTCGCCGTAGCCGCTGTTGGCTTTGTCGATCATCTTGACACGGGAGTCGCGCTCCATGTACTCGCGGATAATCGCCGGCGAGCTGTCGGTCGACCCGTCGTTGATACAGATAATCTCGATGTCCTTGAGCGTCTGCGCAACGGCGGAATCGAGGCACTCGCGCAGGTAGCGCTCAACATTGCAGATGGGAACAAGCAGCGAAACTTTAGGGGTATCAGAGTTCTGCAAGAGAACCTCCTGTTGGATAGCGTGTAACAGGGTTATTTTAGCAGCCGAGTTGCGGCGGGCGGCAGCGCTTGGAATTAGATAAAGCGCTCCAGGCAGGCTTTGAGACCGCGAGTCGAAAGATAGAACAGCGTGGCGTCTGCCATCGATACGCCCGAGGTCGCCGCAACGAGCTTCTGGGCAACACGGCGAACGGCGCCCTTAGCAGGCATATCCGCCCACTCCGTTCCCAAAAACGTCGTAAGGTCCATGTTGACGCGAGCCGCCACGCGATGGAAGTCATCGGCATCCAAGCGCGCCAGGTCGAACACAATGAGGTCTAAAAACCAAGTTATCAGCTCGCCGGGGCACAGGTCCAAAAGACCGTAGGCCGCCCAGTCCTCCAAGACCTCCTCGAGCATCCTCATGTGGGCGTCAAGCTTTTTGGCGCGAGCCTCGGCACTGTTGAACTCGTGCGTCGCCGATTCGCTCTCCATCACGTAGTGGTAGAACCTGTCCGGCATGACGACGGTCTTGAGGGCAAGCGCATAGGCTGCAAACTGGAAGACGACGTCCTCACCCAAAGCCAAACCGGGGGCGAAGCGAATGCCTTCGCGATTGAGCAGCTCGCGCGAAAAAGCCGCACGGCAGGCATAGGGCTGCGCATTCGAATGGAACAGCAGTTGGGGATCACAGGCGCCGAAGATACCAGCTTTGGGGCTCATGAGTTGCTGGACGCGTTTGGGGGCAGCATCGGCAGGTTCACAGACGCCGCCAAAAACGGCGGCCTCGGCATCTGCAGACTCCATGGCATGCAGCACGCGCTCGACCGTCTGCGCATCGATGTAATCGTCGGCGTCCACAAAAAAGACGGTCCCGCCCACGGCGGCATCGATGCCGGCATTTCGAGCACACGAGACGCCCGCGTTTTCCTGGTCAATCACCAGTACGCGATCGTCGGCCTGCGCAATCTGGCGCAAAACGTTCAACGAATCATCAGTCGAACCGTCGTTGACGCAGACAACCTGAATCGAACGCTCAGACTGGGCCAACAGCGAATCGAGGCATCGCTGAATGGAGCGCGCAGAGTTGTAAACGGGGACGACAATGGTAGCTTTAGGACACGAGGCCTCTCCCATGCCGACCTACCCCCTCAGCGATTCGATGAGGAAAGCGGCGACCACGCCTGGGCCTCCAACCGAGGCGTAATACTTAGCACGCCCCAAGGCACCATCCGTCGCAAAGCTCGGATGCTCGTCAACCCAGCCCTCAGGATCTTTGAGGATAGCAGCGAGATTTGCGCGCTTCCACGGCTTGAGGTCGTCAAGCGAAAACTCCCCGGCGTCCAAGGCAGCTTGGAACTCCTTGGCCATCTGAACCAGGAACTCCTTATAGAACTTGGGCGCCAGGCGCACGTAGTTCCACATGTACGAATCGTACTTAATGAGCTGATTGAACTTGAGCATGCGCGCGACGTCATCACTTGCGTGATCACGGGCATAATCCTCTCGAATCCAACGCTCAATCTCGGCATACTCGGAATTGACGCAAAAAACCTTAGCCGAAGAATTGACCGAGGAATTCTCGTTGTCCTGGCGATACGACAACACGGCATCATGTAGGTAAACAGCCTTATCGGCACACGCGATAACCTTAAAGGCGAATGACGTGTCCTGAAAGGATGCCCCTGGAGTCGGCAAGAACTTGATGCCGTTGCGCTCAAGAAAATCGCGACGGTACACGGCCGACCAAATCGACGGCTTTTGCTTAAAGAACTGCGTCGTGTCGCTCGGGTGCACCGGCTTGTCGCAGTCCTTGGCCTTAAACATCTCGTGCAGCGAACGGCGCTCCTCGGGCTTAGACCAGTAGAAATCAAAGTTAGCCTTCGCAAAGTCGGCATTATTGCTATCGGCGGCCGAGACAAGCTTTTCGAGTGCGTCGGGCGCCATAAAGTCATCGGACTCCAAGATGCCAACGTACTTGCCACGCGCCATCTCCAGACCGTGGTTCATTGAGTCGCCGTAGCCGCTGTTGACCTTGTCGATCATCTTGACGCGCCCATCGCGCTCCATATACTCGCGGATAATCGCCGGCGAGTTGTCGGTCGACCCGTCGTTAATGCAGATGATCTCAATATCCTTGAGCGTCTGCGTCAGGGCGGAATCGAGACACTCGCGCAGGTAGCGCTGAACATTGTAAATGGGAATAAGCAGCGACAGAACAGGGCTGCCAGAGGCGTTAGTAGACAAATGTGCTCCTTAGGAAATACCTGTCGTTTCATGGTATCAAAGGGCCAGCGCGCCAGCGGGCGTTTATATAATCTATGGAGCCTCTTGCGGGCAAAGCAGCCCCACGTCATGCGGCGGGCCCATGGCAGGTTCCTGCGTTTTATTCAAAGCTTGCCGCTAAGGTGCGCCGAGCCTTTACAATAGGACAGTCCCAAGGACGTATTCGATAGCTTCCGTGCAGCGCTCGCCCGCCGCGCGTGAAAGGATATATTGCCCCATGCCTTCAACCCTTCCCGCTCCCATCGATAAGCTCGCCATCGTCGTCGTTACGTACAAGCGCCAGGAACTCCTGACCAACTTGTTCGACTCTATGACCGAGCTCACGGCAACGCCCTGGCGCATCGTGATTGTCGATAACGAGAATTCGCGCGAGACCGAGGCCATGTGCGCCGCATTCAACGAGCGCCTGGCCAACCTGTGGGGCACCGACATCGATCAGCCCGACGCGAAGGGCGGCACCGACCGCGTTATCTACGCGCCGCAGGTTGAAAACGGTGGCGGCGCGGGCGGATTTTCCGCCGGCACCAAATGCGCCTATGACCTGGGCGCCCAGTGGTTTTGGGTCATGGACGACGACGTACTCGTCATCCCCGAGGGCATTGAGCGCCTGGCCAAGTGGACGGACCGCTACGACGTCATCCAGGGTTCGCGCCTGGACTTCGACGGTGGCGCCTTCTTTTGGCAGTACCAGCTCATCCTTTCGCTTGGTATCCCCAACCCCATCGCTAAGTGGGACCTGGGACCCGAGGGCTACCGCGCCATGAACCAGCTATGTTTTGAGGGCGGCATGTTCTCGCGCCGCGTGGTCGACAAGATCGGCCTGCCCGATGCGCGATTCTTCATCTACGGCGACGATGCCTGCTATGGTTACGTGGCCAGCCAGCACTTCCCCGCCGCCGTTGTGGCCGACCTGGTGCTCAAGCGCGCCCGCGCCGTCTCTAACTGGGATATCGCCGGCAAGCGCCAGCTCAACTCCACGAGCGACACCAACCGTTACTACATCATGCGCAACCGCGGTTATCTGGCACGCTACATGCAGATCTACGGCGACTACCACCCCGTGCTGTTCCGTCTGGGCAACGCCGCGACCTTCTGCAAGGAATTCATTCGCCTGGCCGCCGTTGACAAGTGCTTTAAGACCGGCATTCCGGCGCTGCGCCGTGGCATGAAGGACGCCCGCAAGA
>CABURG010000061.1 GCA_902493835.1 uncultured Collinsella sp.
CCGACGTTTTGCTACGCCCCCACTCGCGGGTTAGAATGGTTAACTGTTTGGAAATAATCCGTACAACCGTTATGGGAGGATACGTGAACCGCACCAAAATCGCGCAGCTCTATGCCGATGCCGAGTCGCTCGGTGGCCAGACCGTCACCGTTGCCGGCTGGGTCAAGTCCGTCCGCGACATGAAGAACTTTGGCTTCGTTACGCTCAACGACGGCAGCTGCTTCCGCGACCTGCAGGTCGTCATGAACCGCGAGGCGCTCGACAACTACGACGAGATCGCCCATCAAAACGTCTCGGCCGCCCTCATCTGTACCGGTACCGTCAAGCTGACGCCCGACGCGCCCCAGCCCTTCGAGCTTTCTGCCACCTCCATCGAGGTCGAGGGCGTCAGCGCCCCGGATTACCCGCTGCAGAAGAAGCGCGCAACCGTCGAGTTCCTGCGCACCCAGCAGCACCTGCGTCCGCGCACCAACCTGTTCCGCGCTGTGTTCCGCATCCGCTCTGTCGCAGCTGCCGCTATCCACCGCTTCTTCCAGGAGCAGGGCTTTGTCTACGTCAACACCCCCATCATCACCACGAGTGACTGCGAGGGCGCCGGCGAGATGTTCCGCGTGACCACGCTCGACCCCAAAAATCCGCCCCTCACCGAGTCCGGTGAGGTCGACTGGAGCCAGGACTTCTTTGGCAAGCATGCGAGCCTCACCGTGTCCGGCCAGCTCAATGCCGAGAACTTTGCCATGGCCTTTGGCGACGTGTACACCTTTGGCCCCACCTTCCGCGCCGAAAACTCCAACACCACGCGCCACGCCGCCGAGTTTTGGATGATCGAGCCCGAGATGGCCTTTGCCGACCTCAACGATTACATGGATAACGCCGAGGCCATGCTCAAGTACGTTCTTAAGGACGTTATGGCCACCTGCCCCGATGAGCTCAACATGCTCAACAAGTTTGTGGACAAGGGCCTGATCGAGCGTCTGAACCACGTGGCAAACTCCGACTTTGCCCGCGTTACCTACACCGAGGCCGTCGAGATCCTGGAGCAGGCGGTGGCTGCCGGTCACAAGTTCGACTACCCCGTCAGCTGGGGCATCGATCTGCAGACCGAGCACGAGCGCTTCCTGACCGAGGAGCACTTTAAGCGCCCGACCTTCGTAACCGACTACCCGGCCGAGATCAAGGCCTTCTACATGCGCATGAACGAAGACGGCAAGACCGTCGCCGCCGCCGACTGCCTGGTTCCCGGTATCGGCGAGATTATCGGCGGCTCCCAGCGCGAGGAGCGCCTGGATCTGCTCGAGGCCCGCATCAAGGACCTGGGCATGAATCCCGAGCAGTACAAGTACTACCTTGACCTGCGCCGCTACGGTTCCTGCAAGCACGCCGGCTACGGTCTGGGCTTCGAGCGCTTGGTCATGTATCTGACCGGCGTGGGCAACATCCGCGACGTCCTGCCGCACCCGCGCACCGTGGGCAACGCCGACTTCTAATCGCCATAGCGCCACCAAACGCGTTCCAGCGCATCACGCCAGCGCCTCTCGGCAAGCCGAGGGGCGCTTTTTTTCAACAGCATCCGTCAAGCTTTTGGCAAGGTTTTGGTCAGTTAGGCAGGGTTGTTGAAAACTCGACCCGCCGTTTGCCGACGGCTACCGACCGCCCAGAGCGCCCTGCACCCCTGGGAAAGCCCCGCATCCTAGGCTCCATACCGTCGCCACCCAAAACGGAGAGGACGTGGGCGCTATGACCGAAGCCGTTGTTGAAAACTACGAGACCACGACCAGGGGCTCCGCCTCGATGGCAGCCTATCGCGCCGTACGCATCCTGCAGCTCTTGAGCGAGAACACCGGCGAGGACAAGGCGCTGCTTTCCGATGAGCTGGTCGAGCTCCTCGCCCATCCCGACGACCCCGCCCGCATGCCCATCTCGGCGGCACGCCGCAGCATCTATACCTCGATATCCGCACTTCGTCACGCCGGATACGAAATCGACTATAAACGCGGCGTGGGCTATCGGCTCCTCACCCGCCCGCTTGCTGACGAAGAGATCATACGGCTCCACGGCATGGTCATGCGTAACCGATCGACGCCCATAGCCATTCGAAAGAGCATGGCGCAGCACCTGGTCGCCATGGCGAGCGCCGATGTTCGCGACTATCTCGATATGCCCGAACCGGCACCGGCCGCCAACGACGCACCCGTCAAGGCAACGCGTCCGCACGCCAAGCGTATCGACACGTGCGAGCTCATCGAACAGGCCATCGACCATGGAACAACCGTCAGCTTTGATATCTCAAACGTCCTGACCCGAGGCGAAACCGAGGTGGTGCGGATGACGGTCCGGCCCTTTGCCATCAGGCAACGCGATGGCGTCTCGTATCTGCTGGGAACGGTCTACGACACCCGAGGCGCCGACGACACCCTGCGCACCGTTGAGGTCAGCCGCATGAGAAACGTCAGCACGCGTTTGCTCGACGGCAAGAAACTCTTTGCCGCGCTAGACGAAGAAGACAGCCCCGCGCCCGCAGCGTAAGCCCCGTTACCGTCCGTCGTTCCTCAGCACCGCCCATCCGGTTCAGTATCAAAAAACCCGCCAGGTTATTGTAAAAATGGACATCGGCGTTACTATAGTCCCACTTGCACTTTTTCCTAGTGCAGTGTTTCCAGCCATTTTTATACTGGGGGTAATGATATGAAGGACATCACCATCAGCCGCAGGAGCCTTCTTGTCTCCGCTGGCCTGCTCGCGCTCGCTCCGCTCGCCGGATGCGGCGGCAACTCTGGTTCCGGCTCCGCTGCCGCCGGTTCCGACTACACCATCGGCGTTCTGCAGCTTACCGAGCACTCCGCGCTCGATGCCGCCAACGACGGCTTCGTCAAGGCCATCAAGAAGAGCGGCCTTAAGGTCAAGATCGACCAGAAGAACGCCCAGAACGACCAGTCCACGTGTAAGTCCATTGCCGACAAGTTCGTAGGCGACGGCGTCGACCTGATCTATGCCATCGCTACGCCCGCCGCGCAGGCTGCCGCCGGCGCCACCGCTGATATCCCCATCGTTGGCTGCGCCATCACCGACTACGCCGCTTCCGGCCTGGTCCAGGACAACGACAAGCCCGGCACCAACGTCACGGGCGCTTCCGACCTCACCCCGGTCGCCGAGCAGCTCGAGATGATGCAGAAGGTCCTGCCCGACGTTAAGAAGGTCGGCCTGCTCTACTGCACCGCCGAGTCCAACTCCGACGTCCAGATCAAGGCCGCCAAGAAGGAACTCGACAAGCTGGGCCTCGAGTACACCGACTTCACCGTCTCGAGCTCTAACGAGATCCAGTCCGTCGTCGAGTCTGCCGTGGCCAAGGTCGACGCGCTGTACTCCCCCACCGACAACACCATCGCCGCGGGTGCCTCGCAGGTCGGCCAGATCTGCAAGGAGAACAAGCTCCCCTTCGTTACCGGCGAGGAGGGCATGTGCAAGGCCGGCGGTCTGTTCACCCTCTCCATCAACTATGAGGACCTGGGCTACGCCGCGGGCGAGATGGCCGTCAAGATCCTGAAGGGCGAGGCCAAGCCCGAGGATATGCCGATCAAGCACCTCTCGAGCAAGGACCTGGTCGTCGTCAAGAACGACGAAATGGCCGAGGCGCTGGGCATCGACCTTTCCGCTCTGGACGCGTAGCGGCATGCGCGGCGATGTGCCTAGGGCCCATACTCGCGCCGTTGCCGTGCTATTCAATATCTGAGCCACAGGGGCGGACGCCAAAGACCGGCGTTCGCCCTGCTTGTTACGGATGAGACAAAACATCCGGCCGCAGCTCTTTTATGCAGCGTTACCGCTATTATGGAAAATCACGTGTCCACCCTATCCTAGGAGGTATGAAGCATGCTCATTGCATTGCAGGGCGCCGTTTCGCAGGGCGTCCTCTGGGGCATCATGGTGCTCGGCGTGTTTATCACGTTCCGCCTGCTCGACATCCCCGATATGACCTGCGACGGCAGCTTTGCCCTCGGCGGCTGTGTTTGCGCCGTGCTCATCGTCAACAATAACGTCGACCCGCTGCTCGCCGTGCTGGCCGGCATGTGCGCCGGCGCCATCGCGGGCGCTGTCACGGGCATCTTGACCACCGTCTTTGAGATTCCCGCGATCCTTGCCGGAATCCTTACGCAGATCAGTCTGTGGTCCATCAACCTGCGCATCATGGGCAAATCCAACACGCCCATCCTTGCCAAGGGCACCATCTTCTCATCCGTCAGCCACATGACGGGCCTGCCGCAGTCCACCGTTGCCATCATCCTGGGCATTGTGCTGGCCGTGGCCATCGTCGCCATCCTGTACTGGTTCTTCGGCACCGAGATCGGCTCGGCACTGCGTGCCACCGGCAACAACGAGTACATGATCCGCGCCTTGGGCGTCAACACCAACTCCACCAAGATGATCGCCCTCGTGCTCTCCAACGCCCTTATCGGCCTTTCGGGTGCGCTCATCTGCCAGAGCCAGAAGTACGCTGACATTGGCATGGGCACCGGCGCCATCGTTATCGGTCTTGCCGCCATTGTTATCGGCGAGGTGCTCGGCCGCCTGCTGCCCGGCGGTCTGACGCAGTTTAGCGTCCGTCTTGCCTCTGCCGTCTTTGGCTCCGTGGTGTACTTCCTCATTCGCGCCATCGTGCTGCAGCTGGGCATGGACGCCAACGACATGAAGCTGCTCTCCGCCGTGATCGTTGCCGTGGCCCTGTGCGTGCCCGTGGTTTGGGAGCGCTACAAGCTCCGCAGCTCCTATACGAGGGGAGATGAGGCAGATGCTTAAGCTCTCGCACGTCAAAAAGACCTTTAACAAGGGCACCGTCACCGAGAAGCGCGCGCTCACCGGCGTCGACCTCACCCTTAACGACGGCGACTTTGTAACCGTGATCGGCGGCAACGGAGCCGGCAAGTCCACGCTGCTCAACATGATCGCCGGCGTGTATCCGCTCGATTCGGGCGTTATCGAGCTCGACGGCAACGATATCTCGCGTCTGAGCGAGTCGCAGCGCGCCAAGTACCTGGGCCGAGTGTTCCAGGACCCCATGCGCGGCACCGCAGCCGACATGCAGATCGCCGAGAACCTGGCCCTCGCCAAGCGCCGTGGCCAGCGTCGCGGTCTTTCGTGGGGCGTCACCAAGGCCGAGAAGGACGAGTACGTTGAGCTGCTCAAGCGCCTGGACCTTGGTCTGGATACGCGCCTCAACGCCAAGGTCGGCCTGCTCTCGGGTGGCCAGCGCC
This sequence comes from uncultured Collinsella sp., assembly GCA_902493835.1. GTDB lineage: Bacteria > Actinomycetota > Coriobacteriia > Coriobacteriales > Coriobacteriaceae > Collinsella. The sequence continues at coordinate 5,250 of CABURG010000061.1, forward strand.
AGGCACTCACCCTGCTCATGGCCACGCTCACCAAGCCGCGCCTGCTGCTGCTCGACGAGCACACGGCGGCCCTCGACCCCAAGACGGCCTCTAAGGTGCTCAACCTGACCGAGGAGATCGTTGACGAGAACCAACTGACCACTCTCATGGTCACGCATAACATGAACGACGCCATCCGTCTGGGCAACCGTCTGATCATGATGCACGAAGGCCACGTAATCTACGACGTGGCAGGCGACGAAAAGAAGTCGCTCACCGTGGCCGACCTGCTGCAGAAGTTCGAGGAGGTCTCGGGCGGCGAGCTCGCCAACGACCGCATGCTGCTGAGCTAACGACCTAGAAAACCACCACAAAGGGGACAGACACCTTTGTGGTGGTTTTTGTTTAGGAATAAGGAGACTGCCATGAAAAGATTCGTCCCCCGCCTTGCGTTAGCCACTGCGTTGATCTGGAAGCGCCGCCGCTAAGCTACACCGCCGGGCCTTGCAGCCCCGCCGTGCAAACCTTATATCGAGCACAGAAGCCCGTCTGAATTTGATCGGACGGGCTTCTTGGTGGGTATCATGGTTGGACGATCATTAGGAGGTTTCCCCACATGGAATTGTTTGAGCCAATTCTTCATTTCTTTGCACAACGATGGGTCCACAACATCATCTGGGCAGGTATCTTGGCCATCGGCACCGCCGTTGCCGCCAAGGTCGCGTCCAAGACCCTGCACCACCTGCTTAGCCGCGACGATAACCCACTCCCTTCATCGAGCATCTTCATCAACATCGCGCGCGCTATCATCTGGATGATCGGCGGCAGCTTTATCCTCGACAACTGCTTTGGCATTAACGCAAACGCCCTCGTCGCCGCTCTTGGCGTCGGCGGCATCGCCATCTCGCTCGGCTTTCAGGACACGCTGTCAAACCTTATCGGTGGCATGCAGGTGACCTTTATGGGCATCATCAAGCCCGGCGACAATATCGAGGTCGGCGGCGTGTCGGGCGTGGTCCAGGACATCACCTGGCGCCACACGACCATCGAGGACGCCCGTGGGCAAACCATCATCGTTCCCAACTCCAATATCTCCAAGAACACGCTCGTGCATTTGATGCCCTTTGGGCGCGTGGCCGTCCCTGTCGCGGTCAAGGACACGTCCAAGTGGGCTTCACTGGACGCGCTGGCAGATGAGCTCACCGACGCCACCAAGGCCGCCGTGCTTCCCATCTCGGGCTTTGACAAGGAGCCCTACGTGCTCTTTAGCGAGATCGGCGACTTTGGCATCAAGGGCAAGATCATCTTTATCGTCAGTGACGACAGCACCACCTTTACGGCAGCCGACGCCTGCATCCGCGCCATCGCCCCCATCATCGCCTAAAACCACCACAAAGGGGACAGGCACCTTTCTGGTGGTTTCGCATCGTGGTACCATGGTTCATATCGTTGTTTAAACGACTAAGGGAGTAGACACCATGGAAGAGGCCTATCGTCAAGCACGCAAGCGCGGCGAGCAGGGACGCCGTCGCGCCATCAGCCAAAGCGAGCACCCGTACCTTACGGACCTCGACGGCCTCGTTGCCCAGCTCCCCTTAGGTCAGCGAGAGAGCGTCGGCCTGAGGGACATTCCACTCGAAATGGTCGTCGGCACGGTCACCAAAGGCCGTCAGTCTGCCTTTTCGTGTAACTTTATGCCCCTGCTGCCGTTTAACACCGAGTTCGCCCGCAAGTGGTCCAACCTCTACGACATCCAGGTGACCGAGGGCTATCGCGACCCCATCATCGTCACCGAGTTCATGCATCGGTTCTATGTCCAGGAAGGCAACAAGCGCGTCAGCGTCCTCAAATTCCTGGACGCCCCGACGGTTTCGGCCAAGGTCACCCGTCTCTACCCCGGCAAATGGGATTCCGTCGAAAGCCGCCTGTACGGCGAGTTCTGCTCGTTTTGGCGCGTCTGCCCCCTATACGAGATCGAGTTCTCGCGTGAGGGAAGCTACGAGACGCTCGCCAAGATGCTCGGTCAGAACCTTATCGAAAAATGGCCGCAGAAAAAGGTCGACTACCTGCGCCACACCTTCCTACTCTTTAAGCGCGCCTACCTTCGCGCCGGCGGCGACCATCTGGACATTACACCCGCCGACGCCATGCTCGTATACCTCAATGTGTACAACCAAGACCGTCTGCTGGACACGCCGACGGACATCGTCGTAAACCGCCTGTGCAAGATTTGGCGCGAGTTGGTCATTGCCGGCAAAAATGACGAGGACAAGGTCGATCTTGTCGAGGCACCGAGCGTCGATGAGGAGGAGTCACCCTCCAAGTCCACCTCCGGCGTGCTCAACTTCTTTATGGGCAAGACCGTTTATTCGGCGGCCAACCCTCTGCGCATCGCCTTTATCCATGAATTCCCCTGTGCATCGTCGAGCTGGGACAGCCTGCACGACCAAGGGCGTCAGTATCTCGACGAGCACTTTGGCGGCATCGTGCGCACCGAGGCATTCGAGGACTGCCACGATCCGGACGTGTTCTACGCCGCCGTGGAGACCGCCGTCAAGCACGGGGCGAACGTCATCTTCTCGACTTCACACCGCCTGATGGAATATACGCTCAGGGCCGCCGTTGAGTATCCCCAGGTGCGATTCCTCAACTGCTCCATCGGCCTTCCCCACCAAAGCGTGCGTTCGTACTTTGGCAAGATGTACGAGGCCAAGTTCCTCCTGGGCGCCCTTGCCGCCAGCATGGCGGACAACCATCGCATTGGCTACCACGCGTCGGTCTTTGCGTCGGGCGCACTTAGCGAGATCAACGCCTTTGCGATTGGCGCCTCGCTGCTCGACCCCCGCGCGCAGGTAATCCTCACCTGGGGCGATGTGCCCGCCGGCGGTCTTGCCGAGGCCATGTGCCGCGAAGGCGTGAGTGTTATGACCGGCGCTGACATGTCCAAGTCGCTCGAAGACCCTACGGCCTACGGACTCCACCGCCTGGTCGACGGCAAAGTCACCGGCATCGCCATGCCGGTATGGAACTGGGGCCGTTACTACGAGCTTATCGTGCGAAGCCTGCTGCATGGCACCTGGGATGAGACCAGTGACGACAGCCGGGTTCGCGCCGTCAATTACTGGTATGGCATGAGCTCGGGCGTCATCGACATTCGCTACGCTCCGGGCCTGCCTTATCAGACTCGCAAGCTTGTTCAGCTACTGCGCAATGGCATCGTCGAGGGCTCCATCAATCCATTTGGCGGCGAGCTCCATAGCCAAGACGGCGTGGTGCAGATCGAGGGCTTTCCCCCACTGCCGAGCACGCAAATCGTCGAGATGGACTGGCTGGCCGACAACGTGGTGGGCACCATTCCGCAACTCGACGATGAGCCGAAGGTCCACGCTCTATGAAAATCCTTGCCATAGCCGATACCGAAGAACGATGCCTATGGGAGTGCTTTCGCAAGGAGCGCTTTGAAGGTGTCGATCTGATTTTGTCCGCTGGCGATCTGGACCCGGATTATCTTGAGTTTTTGGTCACCGTCATCAACAAACCGCTCATCTACGTTCGCGGCAATCACGATGACCGCTACGCGCGTCATGCACCAGGCGGCTGTATCTGTGTCGAAGACTCCGTGTACGTGTATCGCGGCGTCCGCATTGCGGGGCTTGGCGGCTCCATGCGTTATCGAGACGGCGCCAACATGTACACCGAGCGCGAGATGGCCAAGCGCGTGCGCAAGCTGTCACGCAAAGTGAGGATGGTCGGCGGCTGCGACATCCTGCTGACCCATGCGCCCGCCGCCGGCATGGGCGATCTGGATGATCTGCCACATCGAGGATTCGAATGCTTTAGCACAGCGCTCGAGTC
>CABURG010000062.1 GCA_902493835.1 uncultured Collinsella sp.
CGCCAACTTTGAGGGTGAGTGCTCCGAGGTCGGTATGTACCTGGCCATGGCTCGCGTCGCCCATCGCGAGGGCTATCCCGAGATCGGCCTGTACTGGGAGAAGGCTGCCCACGAGGAGGCCGAGCACGCCGCCAAGTTCGCTGAGCTCCTAGGCGAGGTCGTGACCGACTCTACCAAGAAGAACCTCGAGATGCGCGTTGAGGCCGAGAACGGCGCCACCGCCGGCAAGACCGATCTTGCTAAGCGCGCCAAGGCCGCTGGCCTCGATGCCATCCACGACACCGTGCACGAGATGGCTCGTGACGAGGCCCGCCACGGCAAAGCTTTTGCCGGCCTGCTCAAGCGCTACTTTGGCTAAGCCAACCGCTTGAGAGATAACCTCTAGCTCGATGAGGCCCGGACCGTATTGGTCCGGGCCTTTTTCGTGCCTCACGAACTTGTTAACGCCCTGAAATAGGACCGTCTTCGGCATCGGCTTCTCGTCAAAAACTAAGTGAGTAGACTTTTTGGAACTTGCCGAGCAGACCATCCATATCACTTTATAAAGCCGCAGGTAAATGCCTTGTTGCAAAACGGTCTGGTCTCCAAAGTGCCAAAAGCCTACTCACTTAGAACCGCAGCCGTCCACGATTGAGCTGTTTTGTGTCTAACGGGCATCTTTCCGTCAATTACTCCCAATTTTGTCCAGTCAACGAATAGTTCAGACCGGAGTAATGTCTCGGCCCTTTGCTCATCCGAGCTTTTATCACGATATTCAGCATCGAGCATCCTGCATACGGCCTTAACGATCGCGCGGAATCTATCCTCATCTGATATCTGCCCGTGTGTCAGGAGAAGGACGTCGTAGCCCATGGCCTGAAGGGCTGTCATGCGGTCAGCGTCACGCAAGCCATCCCCTGCGCGTCCGTGCGAGGCCTTTCCCTGACATTCAATGGCCACCTGTCGCCTACCGTCCGGTGAAGAAAGAAGTAGGTCGATATATACACTGGACTTTCCCACAATCGCTCGAGCACTTGTGTTTAGCATCACTTCAACATTAAGCTCTATGCCGCAAAAACCTTCGCCTCCCAGGGATCGCGGCAATGCAAGTAGCAAATACGCCTCGACCTCAAAAGGCGACGCGGCACCCAATGGAACGAGTTGCGATACCGCCATAAATCTATTGCCGTAACGCATCCCGCAAACATCTGAACAAAAACGGTCAAGGTCTCCGCCCAAAACCAAAGCGTCTCGACGCCATAAATTTGAGGCGGTGCCGTCCTCGGACGGGCAGCGCACCCAACCGAACGTTGTCGAAATCGCGCCCGAATCAATTGCACGCGAAAGCTCCGCCTCAAGTGCCGCTGGCAGGGCACACACCGCAAACAAGCCACACATCTCCGCCAATACCAAAAGAAGCTGAAGATCCGTCAGATGCCGCGACATGATGAATGTCGTCAGTAGAGGAGACGTAACCAAAAACCCATGCTCCGTTTCCAGCACGGATTCCCTGGGGAGCTCACCAAGAAACAGCCGCTGCCTAATGCTGGCAGGACAAGTCCGTTTGTTTCTCGTCCGAACCAATGTATACAACGGAAAACCGAGCGCGACCGCAGCCGTCGGGTTGCGGACGAGATCATATCGCTGCCGGTCTTCTTCCGGCCGTGGAAGCGGCGGACACAAAGCGCGGACTTGAGGAGGCAAACGCCAGTACCTAAAAGCCGATATGTCACAAAGTAGATCCTTCATAGGCACAGGAAACCACGAATTTCAACCCAGTCAGTCACGCATTGGCGCGAACGCGCCAAAAATGGTGCCGAACGGACTGCCAAGTTTTCAACAGCCCTCCCCAACTGGCCAAAAGCTTGCCGAGAGCTGGACGAAGTTCTGTTGAAAACCCCATTTTTTTCTCATGCAGAAGCTTTGCGCGACAAGTGAGTAGACTTTTTTGAACATCCCAAGCAGCCCGGTCATCCTGTTTTTCAAAACCGCAGGTAGATAGCTTGTTACAAAACTGCCTGGTCGCCAAAGTTCCAAAAGCCTACTCACTTAGGTTGCAGAGTGCTCCCATTAGCTGCGATTCCAAGGTATTTAGCGCTTTTGGACTCAAATCGTCATACTGAACAAGGATTCGAGTCGGGTTTTCAGGGGCAGATGCACCATCGGCACACCAAAAACAGTCACTGACATCGATGAACGGGATACTCGAGCGTGTGAGGGCCTGCGCAAAAGAGCTTCCGCCCGTTCCGCGCTCCACGGCCACGACGCAGTAAAGGCCGGCGTCCGCGTGCTCGACTAAAACTTCCCCTGCCGGAAATGCCTTCCGTACAAGCGCCGTCAGGCCATCACGCGCCTCGCGAGCACGAACGCGCACACGGTGCACATGCCGATCGTAATCACCCGATTCCAGCAAACGCGCCAAAGCGATCTGGTCAACAGAGCTCACCGACGAGGCGTAGAAACCAAGGTTGCGCCTAAACCGCTCCATTAGCTCATCGGGCAACACCATGTACGCCAAACGCAACGCCGATGAAAGGCTCTTCGAAAACGTATTGGTGTAGATAACCGACTGGGCGGCATCGATCGACGCGAGCGCGGGAATCGGCTTCCCGGCAAGGCGAAACTCACAATCAAAGTCATCTTCGATGAGATATCGACCTGGTCGCTCGGCGGCCCAGCTCAGCAGCGCATAGCGACGCGCAATGCTCGTCACAAGACCGGTGGGATACTGATGGGACGGCATCAGGTGAAGGACATCGGTCCCAGTTTTCTGCAGAGCGCTCAGGTCCACACCGTCATCATCCAACGGGATATGTCGAACTTCGCAACCCATAGCCTGATAGATGCGCGTCAGACGCAAATAGCCCGGATCCTCAACGGCATACACCTTGTCGGCTCCAAGCAACTGAACCAACATGGTATCGAGCAGCTGGGCGCCCGCGCCGATAACGATATTGTTGGGGTCGACATTCATACCCCTTGTCCCGCGTAGATGGTGAGCAATTGCGCGTCGCAGCCGAGCGGTGCCCTGCGCCGGTGCGGGCGAAAAGATTTCGCGTTCGTCTTCGGATGCCAGCGTCGCCCGTAGCGCACTTTGCCAAAGCCGCGCCGCCTCCAAAGCAGAAGGAGAAAGTGCATCGAACAGCTCAACCTGTCCGTTGACATCATGCGCGCTGGGACCCACAGAAACGGCATCTCTGTCGATGCCCTCCGCTGCCGAAGCCAAAACCGGTGCATCCGGAAGCTCGCAAGCGTAGTAGCCACGACGCGGCATTGAGCAAATATAGCCCTCAGCGAGTAACTGGCTATATGCATTCTCGATGGTAATGACACTGATTCCCAGATGACTGGCAAAGGCACGCTTAGACGGAAGATGCTCCCCCGCCGCAATACGTCCAGCAACAATATCATCTCGAATTTGCTGGTAAACATACTCATAAAGCGATGCCTCGCCACGTTTTTCCAAATTGTAGTCAAGCATGAGTTTGCCACCTGACCTTATCGAGCCGTTCAATCTGGTATTAGGCTGACCTTATTATTATCTCGAAAACTGAGTATTTTGCCATATCCAGCCCCCCGATAGGATGTTCCGTCAAGCAATGCACATGCCAATCAAGGGAGCAACCATGGCAGAACAGACCAGCAAGGCCGATCGCGTCAAACTCAATCGCGAGCTCGCGCAGATGCTCAAGGGCGGCGTCATCATGGACGTCACCACGCCCGAGCAGGCACGCATCGCCGAGGAGGCGGGCGCCTGCGCCGTCATGGCACTCGAGCGCATTCCGGCCGACATCCGCGCCGCAGGCGGCGTCTCGCGCATGAGCGACCCCAAGATGATCAAGGGCATCCAAGAGGCCGTCTCCATCCCCGTCATGGCCAAGTGCCGCATCGGTCACATCGTCGAGGCGCAGGTCCTGCAGGCCATCGAGATCGATTACATCGACGAGTCCGAGGTTCTCTCCCCTGCCGATGACGTCTATCACATCGACAAGACCCAGTTTGACGTGCCGTTTGTCTGCGGCGCCCGCGATCTGGGCGAGGCGCTGCGCCGTGTTGCCGAGGGCGCCACGATGATTCGCACCAAGGGTGAGCCGGGTACAGGCGACGTCGTTCAGGCCGTGCGTCACATGCGCAAGATCCAAAAGCAGATCCGTGACGTTGTTGCCCTGCGCGACGACGAGCTCTTTGAGGCAGCCAAGCACCTGCAGGTTCCGGTCGAGCTGGTGCGCGAGGTCCATGCCACGGGTAAGCTTCCCGTCGTGAACTTTGCCGCCGGCGGCGTAGCGACCCCCGCCGACGCCGCGCTGATGATGCAGCTGGGCGCCGAAGGCGTCTTTGTCGGCTCGGGCATCTTTAAGAGCGGCGACCCCGCCAAGCGCGCAGCCGCCATCGTCAAGGCCGTGGCAAACTTCACCGATGCCAAACTCATTGCCGAGCTTTCGGAGGACCTGGGCGAGGCCATGGTGGGCATCAACGCCGACGAGATCGAGATTATCATGGAAGAGCGCGGGCGCTAGTCCAGCAGAAAGGATCGCACATGAGCGATTATGCAGACCAGACGGTCGCCGTGCTGGCGGTCCAAGGCGCTTTTGCCGAGCACGAGACAAGACTATCCGAGCTGGGCGCACGTTGTATTGAGCTGAGGCAGGCGGCTGATTTGAAGCAGGACTTTGACCGTCTGGTACTTCCCGGCGGCGAGTCTACCGTTCAAGGGAAGCTGCTTGATGAGTTGGACATGCTCGAGGAGCTTCGCACCCACATTGTTGAAGGCATGCCCGTCCTTGGCACCTGCGCCGGCTTGATTCTATTGGCGCGCGATCTTGCCGCACACGACGATAAGGGAACGCCGCGCCTAGCAACCATGAACGTACTCGTTGAGCGCAACGCTTATGGCAGACAGCTCGGCAGTTTTCGCACCAAGGGCCAGGTGTCCGGCATCGACGGTGAAGTGCCATTAACATTTATCCGTGCACCCCGCATCGTCGAAGTGCACGGCAATGCCAAGGCCTTAGCGAAAGTCGACGGCCGCATCGTCGCCGCCCGCCAGGGCAACCAGCTCGGCGTAACCTTCCACCCCGAACTCGACGAAGACACCCACCTCCACGAACTGTTCCTACAAATGTAGGCAGAAAACAAACGAGCGTGGATTTTCGGACACATAGCAAATGAGAGTGGATAATCTCCCACTTTGAGCTTGAATGCAGGCTCAAACCGGGAGATTATCCACTCTCATGCTATGTAGTCATTTAAGAACGTCCCCAATGACTACTTCGACAACACCGATGTTTTGGTACCGACAGCGAAAACCCGCCAGAGCGAGGGAGGCCCTTTTGAGGCGAGATGACGCCATAGGTTGAGCATAAGTCAGCGAGCGGGCCGCATTTGAGACAAGGTGACGTGAAACGAAAGGGCGCTGACCTTCTGGTCGCGCCCTTGAAGTTGAACGTCAGATTGTCCAAATGCGGCCCGCGCAGCGCCGGCCCGTTACGGCGTTTGGTAAAACGCCGTAACTAAAAGCGGTTGCCGCGGAAGCCGCCGCCGTTGCGGCCGCCACGATCGCCACCGCGACCGCCACGGTCGTTACCACGGTTGCCGCCGAAGCCGCCACGGTTGCCACCGCGATCGCCGTAGCCACCACGGTTGCCGCCAAAGCTGCCGCGACCGCCACCGCGGCCACCGCGGTCACCGCCACGGCCACCGCGATCGCCAAAGCCGCCGCGACCGCCACGGTCGCCGCCACGACCACCGCGATCGTCACGACCGCCGCGAGGACCGCGGTCCTCGTCCAGGCCCATGGCGACGAGCGGAGCGATGACCTTATCGAGAGCGGCCATCAGCTCGGTGGCCTCCTCATAAGAAAGCTCAGGCAGGAGCTTCTCCTTCTTGTTGGCAAGCTCGACCAGGCCCTCAGCGGCATCCTCGGCAGCGAAGACAACGATCTTGCGCATATCGCCCTCGGCGTCGTCGATGCGGCCGACCAGATCGGCAGCCTCGGCCTCGGCCATCAGGCCATCGAGCTCACGAAGGCGCATGCCCAGCAGGTCGGACATTTCCTTCTGCTCCATCTTGGGCTTGAGGTCAAGGAGCTTGATGGCGCGCTCGATGTTCGCCATGCGCTCGGCCTTGGCCTCCTCCTCTTTGGAAATAGCAAAGCGACGGCTACGCAGCAGGCGGGCGGCCTTCTGCATCTTGTCCATCAGCTCTTCGTCATCGTAATCAACGGCGGCCTCGACAACCTCGGCCTCCTCCTCGACGGAAACCTCGTCAGCAGCCTCGACCTCGGCAGCTTCGGTCTCCACGGTCTCGACTGCCTCAACCTCGGCAGCCATGGTCTCGTTCTCGGTCTCGTTCATGATCTCTTCGTTCTCGGACATGAGACTCCTTCTTGGCCCTCTCGGGCATCATCGCCCCATTCGCGGGGCCCGTCGCGCACTCTTTGCGCTTTAAACATTCATGCCTCTCGGCAAAACGTCCATTAGTTTATGGTGTCGCCATCCAATCTAGCTGCAGAATCTATGTGCACACATTAATGCGACATGTGCGACTCGCGACGAGCGTACACCAGCGACGTCGCGAACCCGACCACGGCAATCACAGCCGCCACACGCACGGCAGTTGCAAATCCAATCGCCTGGGCAACGTCGGTCGCAGCGCCAGCCGCGCCGGCAGTCGACGCAGAACTCGAGAGCAGGCCGATAAACAGCGACGGGCCAAACGATGCGGCAATCATATTCCACGTGTTAAGCAATGCCGTTCCGTGAGGATGTTCAGCGGCAGGCAGCGTCTCCAAGCCGGCCGTTTGCGAGGGGCTCAGCACCAAACCGACTCCGGCATACACCACAACGGTCAGCGCCACGACGACGCCGATGTTCATGCTTGCCGCCGTCATCGAGATGGCAGTCTGCCCCACGGCAATCAGGGCAAAGCCGACCGGCAGCAGCGGCCATGCGCCACGGGCGTCCATCACGCGTCCGCCCACAATCGAGGTCACGGCGTTGCAGGCAATCGCCGGCAAAATGAGCAAGCCCGCAACAAGTGCGGTCATGCCGTATGCGCCCTCAAAATAGAGCGGCAACAAAACGCTCATCGAGAACGTTGTCATCATCGACACCACCACAAGCAAACACGCAGGCCAAAAACGAACGCTCGCCATGGGACGCACGTTAAGCACCGGATGCTCGAGCTTAAGCTGGCGGGCCGCAAACAGGCCGAGCAGCACAATGGCGGCGAAGAGCGTCACGATGCCGGCAATCAGATTGGTCGAGAACTCGCCTACGGAATACACAAATGCCGTATTACCGGCGGCGAGCAAAACAACCGACAGAATATCAAGCGTGGCGTTCGAGCGCTCTCCGATATTCTGAACAAGCTTTACGCCCGCCGCAGCGACCACAATGCCGCCCACCAGCGGCACTACGAACACCGCCCTCCAGCCAAACAACGTGCACATAAGACCGCTGATCACAGGTCCAAACGCCGGCCCCAGCGTAATGCAGGCACCGCCCAGGCTCAGATACAGACCGAGCTTCTCGCGCGGCGCGCAAGACAACACCACGTTCATCATGAGCGGGAACAAGATGCCCGATCCCGCAGCCTGCAAAATACGACTTGGCAGCAAAACGCTAAACGACGGAGCGACCAGGCACAGGACTTCGCCGGCGACCATGCATCCGCATGCGAAAAACAGCAGCTTGCGCGTCGAGAAACGGCCGGACAGGAAGGCCATGATGGCCGTAAAGATCGACGTCACGATCATGTAGCCCGAGACGAGCCACTGTGCCGTGGTGGCACTCACCGAAAAGGCTGCCATAATGTCGTGCAACGCCACGTTAATGATGTTCTCGTTAAACGCGGCAACAAAGGCTGCAATATACATTACGACGAGAATCGCCGCAGAGGCCGATGGCGTTACTTGAACTTGTTGCTGAGATTTGCTCCCCATGCATTTCCTTCCTCTTGGAACGACAGTCGCATCGCCCCAGAGGAACGGTCCAGGGCGAAAAATGAGCCCTAGACTTACGCCAGACGCCGTACACGACGAATCTGGCAACATGGTCCAACATCGAAAGATTGTAACGCGGACGCACAGCTTTCCTTCCGCGCTATTATTAAAAGTCCACGAAAGCATAAGACATGAGGAGCCCGCCATGATTAAGCCCATCATGAAATCCGAGTTCTTTTTGCGTCTACCTTCCGAAGACGCGGGACCCGACGATGCCGCGACCGGGCAGGATCTCCTAGATACACTCCACGAGCATGAGCGCGAGTGCGTGGGCCTCGCCGCCAACATGATCGGCGTGCGCAAACGCATCATCTGCGTAAAGGACGGCAACAGGACACTCCTGATGTACAACCCTCAAATTCTTGAGCAGGTCAATGCCTATCAGACGAGCGAAGGATGTCTCTCGCTGATCGGCGAGCGTCCCTGTACCCGCTATCGCCGCATTAAGGTTGAGTATTTGGACGAGAACTTCGTCCACCGCATCAAAAACTTCTCGGGCTACACCGCCGAGATCATCCAGCACGAAATCGACCACTGCAATGGCGTCGTGGTTTAGGCCACCTGCCAAAATGAGGGTACCGGAGGCCTCCCTATGGATATCAGCCGCTTTGGCGAATTCGCCATCTTAGCGCAGTCACGCACGTTTCTTGATGCGGCGGAACTGCTTTTCATGTCGCAATCAACCCTCTCCAAGCACATCATGGCAATGGAGCACGAACTCGGCTGCAAGCTCATCGATCGAAGCCAGCGCCACGTAACACTCACCGCGCAAGGTGAAGCGCTCCTCCCCTATGCGCAAAAAATTGCGACGCTTCAGCACCGCTATCTTGCCGCCATTCAAATAGGCGCAGGTGAGCCGCTCGAGCACCTCGCCGTCGGTTCTATCCCCATTATGGCCCCTTATGGGATCACGGACGCCGTCATCGATTTTCAGCAGGCGAACCCCTCATATTCTGTCGAGCTCATCGAGGGCGAGGGCGACACACTCAAGCGCATGCTCCTGCACGAGGACATTGACCTGGCCTTCATCCGTGACGGCGGCGCCATCGAGCCGGAGTTCAAAAAGATTCCCTTTACGACCGACCGGCTCGTGGC
>CABURG010000063.1 GCA_902493835.1 uncultured Collinsella sp.
TCCCAGGTGTAGGCGCACGCGTCGTCGCTCGGCGTGCGGGTGAAGCCGGCGTCGCCGGACTGGTCGGCAAAGGGAGAGCGCGGGTAGCGCAGGTAGACCTCGTTGGGGTTGCCCTTCGCGATGCCGTGGTTGCACGCGCTGTTGAGCGGCGCGTTGTACACGGCGACCACGCGGGCGCCCGCGGTAAAGGCGTCGGCCCCGCCGAGCGCGGCGATCAGGTCGCCGGTGCGCACGGTGAAGGTCTTGCCGTCCGCCGCTACCTTGGTGGCGCACTGGGCCGTGATGTCGGTCCAGCCCTTCGTGGGCTCAGTGCCGGCGCGGCCGTCCTTACCGGTCGAGACGGCGCCGAAGCCGCCGTCCGCGCCCGCCGCCACGTACACGCGCATGCTCGCGGCCACCTTGGAGGGGTCGAGCCCCGCGCTCATGGTGTCGACGAACCGCACCGTATAGGTGTCGTAGGCGGCGAGCCCCGCCGGGACCGTGGCCGAGAGGCGCCAGTACAGGTCGTCGGCGACCGTGGCGTCGGCGGCCTTCTGCCATGCGGCGGCGCTGTCCTCCAGCACGTGCTTGGCGACCTTGGGGGTCGCCGCCTTGGGCTTGACGGTTACGGCGCTGCCGCCGACCAGCGCCACGATCGGCGCGGTGCCGGCCTCGCCCTGGGCGATGGCGTCGTCGTCGGCGACGATGATCCAGTATCCGCTGGGCAGCTCGGCCGTCGTGCCCGCGTTAAGGGCCACAGAAGGTACACCGACATTGCAAATCGCACGGGCAAGCTTTGCCGCCAGCGCAGTCGACATATGTCCGCCCGCATTCAGCCACTCGGCAGCCTCTTGCGCCGTCGATGCCGGGCTATCAAGCCCCGCATCATGAAGCACGGGAAGAATGGCCTGGCGAACGGCATCATTCGCCCACGTTGCATCGGTTGCAACCTTTTGGTCGACATCGTCATCGTCGACAACGGTCGCCGAAAAGAGCTGGTACGCGTCATACCGCGTCGCAACCGTACCGTCCACCGTGATGGCACCGGTATCGGCAGCATGAGCCGTCCCAGGGACAATCGCGAAAGGCAGAATAGCGACCGTAACTATCGTCGCGACAGCCAACAAGCGGCGACAAAGCCTACTCACGGAGACCACCCCGATCTTGATCGCGATGGCGGCGAGCATGCATCCATGTCGCGGCAAAGCACAGCAGCGAAGCGCCGGCCAGATACGTCATAGTCAAGCCAGCACCACCCGCCTCAGGAAGCGTGGTCGAATACTTGTTGATAAAAGTCGGCGGCACCTGGGAGTCATCGTCATACTTGACGACGGTGTCGAGCTGCTCATTTTTATTGTCGATAGTCACGTTAACCGTGACATTGTGCCCGACTGTGTCGTAAGTGATGTGGTCCTTGACGTTGTTCTCGGCGCCCTCGGGGACGACCTCAGAGATGGTGTAAGTGTAGGTATCGGCCTTGTTGTAGTCGACGTTGAAGGAGACATTGCCCTCGGCGTCATTAGTCACCGTCTGGAGCACCTTGCCCTCGGCATCCTTGAGCTCGAACGAGAACTGTCCCGCCTTGAAGGTGCCACCTTCAAGCACTTTCTTTGCTTTAATAACCGCAGAGCCCGTTAGGCGATTGTCGTAGATCCAGATCTCGTCCTTTTTGTCATCGCCGATGATTTCGGAGTCTTTGACGATGCTCTTCGCTTTATTGAGCTCAGTTTGGTACTCCTCATCGTCAGCATTGCCCTTAAGCATGATCCACGTGGGCGCCGCCGCGGCATAGCCGTCAGGCGCTTTCGTCTCCACGAGCTGGTAGAGCACGCAATTTACCATCGCCTTGCCTTCTGCGCCAAACGAGATTTTGCCGTTGGCGTCGGTGGGGACGGCTTCAAACTTAGTCCTTGCATCCTTGATACCCACCGTTGCAACCTGGTCCATATTCACGCTGTAGAGCGTAAACTCCGCACGCTCGAGCGTCGCACCGACCTGCTGGGCGTCGTACTTGGTCATCGTGATGCCGTAGCCGTTACCACCTGCGCTGGCAGAAGCTCTTTAATTTCCCATGTTTGATCATCAGTCGCAGAACCGTCCTTCACACCCGTAAGCATGGCGGTATTGGAAAGAGGAACCTTGTTGCCAGGATTTCCGCTCGGGATGACCTCGTACTCGACCTTGAGGTATTTCTCATCGGGCACGTTAAGTGTCAATCTCGTACATGAGCCAGATTCGTTGTTGACCTGCTCCATCTTTGACGAATAATCCTTATCGGCCAGCTCAGACCAATCGTTGTTCACGTGCTCATAGACCTTAAGCGTCGACGGCACCAACGTGCACTTGGCATCCATGGTATCGACCAGCTCGAGAACACCAGCGCCACTCTTAAGATCGACAGCTGACTCGTTAACGAAAATGGTGTACTTGATGCGATTGCTATTGTCGACCTGTTCGCCGGTCTTCTCGATAACGTTGTTCTTAATGGTGACAGCACCACTGCCAGAGTCGAATTTCTTGCTTCCCGACTCGGCGCGCGCAGAATTGGTGAACTTCACCTCGTTCGTGGAGGTATCGAGCTCACCGCGCTTGACCGCTGTCTGATATGTAAGCTTGACATAACCGGCATAGCTTTCAAGCTTAGTCGTAGGAATAGAAAAGGTGACAGTGTTGCCATCACTCTTGACACTATCGGTGACAAGCGGTTGGCTATCAACGACCGTCTCGGCCTCGCTTCCGCGATGGAGCCCCGTATGTTTATCATAGGGATTCTGCACGAGCGTATACTTTGCGGAATTCGCAACATAGCTCATACCATCCGGAAGGCTATCAACGATATTCAGCGGTTTCCCGCCCAGCTTTCCAGCTCCAAAGTATTCGAACTCGCCATTTGCGCCCTTATTACCCTTTTGGCGGTTTGCATACACCGTCCAGTCGACGATCCAGGCGCCCTTCTCATCCGAGCCGTCAACGGTATGCCAATCGAAGTTCTCAACCCAAGACACCTTCGACTCCGCTTCCGGCTTCTCGACCGCGGGCTTCGTTTCTTGGTTGACAACGTACTTGACGGGTTCGGTGAACGACCACTTTAATTTCAGGCCCGGCGCGCTGACCGACGCAAAGTTAGAGTACCAGCCCGACAGCTCTTCTGATGTGGTGTCGTAGGTGATAACGGCGTAGTCCTCTTTCTCGAGGGCGTCTTTCACTTTGTTGGTAACGATGATTTTGAGGTCGTAGTTTTCCTTTGTTTCATTACCCGGAAAGCTAGCCGTTGGATTCCAGTCGGCGCCCCGTTCCAGCACGGTATCGCCGATTTTAATGGTAATGGAGCTTTCGTCGACACCAAGTTTCTGCGACCATGCCGACTGAAACGTGTCCTTCACCGTCACCTCGTCTGGATGGACCGCATTGACGATCGCCTTCAGCGCGACCTTCGTCTCCCATGTCGCCCTGCCCGTCGTCGCCGCCTCATTGGATCTCACGAGCCTCTTGGTGATCGGCACAACACCCGTCAGCTGCGGCGTGAAACTGCCTTCATCGGTACCGGAAACGGAGCCTTCACGCTCGATGGTCGCGTTGTTGCGCACGGTGTCGTACGAACTCGTGTCGTTCATCTTTGTGTGATAAACGATGCAGTAGGTGGCGTACTTATCCTCAAGGTTATCCCGGAACTTATAGGAAAAGGATTGTTCCTTTGGGTCAGGGTTGCCTTTCTCAATCTCGACTCCGCTCGCCTCCGAGTCGCCTTTGTAAACCGTAAAGTAGTTGCCCGTATACGTCTGTTTTCCGTCCAGATAATCGATGAACACGTAGCCGCTCATGTCGGCCTTGAGCTTGCCTTGGTTGAGTCTGACCGTCCACTTGATGTCCGACGGTGTGCCCGATCCGTTGGACTTGTCAATCATGTCGTAGCCGAATGTAACAGGCTCAGCCGTAGCTGTTTTGTTATCGCCGTCGGTTGAACCAGCCCAATTCCACATTGCCGTATTGTCAGCTTTGATCAAATCGCCGCTGTTTGCCGAAACGCCGCTCTTCAGCTCCGTTTCGTACGTGATCGTGTGGTCGCCCCGGGAAAGATTGCCCAGGCTGTCGAGGGTCGCGACC
Organism: uncultured Collinsella sp.; assembly: GCA_902493835.1. Lineage (GTDB taxonomy): Bacteria > Actinomycetota > Coriobacteriia > Coriobacteriales > Coriobacteriaceae > Collinsella. The sequence goes on from CABURG010000063.1 coordinate 4,084, forward strand.
TGGCTGTCGATCTTCGGCTGGGGTTCGAGCTTCGTGCCGTCGAGTGCGAAGCTGCCTATCACAAAGTTGAAGTTGTCGCCCAGCGCGTCGGTTAACTTGACATTCGTGGCATACGACTCGACGGTGAGTTTAACAGTCCAGGTAACCTTGGCCACGCCATCTGCTCCCTGGAAGAAGGTTCCCGACTTCGTCCCTGTGACTTTGCCGTCTTTGGTAGGGATATTGATCGTTCCCGCACCAGGAAACACGACAGATGCGTTGCTACCAGAACCGACATTCTTGTTTTTAAGCTGGAACGAGAAGTTTGCCGCGACATGAATGTTCGCAGGATTCCGTTCAAGCCAGCCCTTGTCAAACGTAAAGACAACCTTATTACCTTCGATCTTCCACGTGCCAGCTTGGGCGGCAGAAGATTCCGGACCCTCCATGAGGTTGCCACCTGCGTCATCAACGACGATGGTGCCTGGCAGCTCATAGACAGCGATGTTGTTCCCAGACGAAGGCGCCTTACCGCTTTTAAATTGTGCCGAAAAAGCTCCGTAGAGCTTCGAAGTAGACGTTACGGCAGTATCACCCAAAGGCTTATTATGGTTCTCATCGGTATACAGCTTGACCTCAACCGTTGCCGTATCGCCGTTGATCTCAATCGGCGTCGGCGTCGTCGCATCCTCGGCGCGCACTGGGGCTGCACCGTGAAAAACTGCGGCGGTGAGGCTAATTAAAATAAAGACCAGGGCCGCCATACCCAGCGACCGTGAGCGGTGTGCGTCCATAGTTGTCCCTTAATTCCTGCAACACAGTGTGGAATACGGCGAATCGTCGGATCGAACACAAACCCCAACACCAACGAGAACCTACCCAGCGCATTGCAAGAACCCATTGGGGGCAACTTCTAAGACGGTTCGTCTATGCCACAATGCATAAAATATAATATAGATACCAGTCATGTAAACCGCAGGTCAAGAGGTCTTTTAATTTAATACCAGTTGATATTTACCTGTTAACAGTTTTGTATCATACCGGCTATATTCAGTGGAATTATGTATATGTTTAAACAACTTAACTGTGTCTGAAAAGCCGCTCGGAGGGATAGTCGCCCCAGCCATAGTGCAAACGAACCCGACCCCAGTGCACAAAAAAGGGCGCCGACCATCGCGGTCGACGCCCTTTCTCGTTAGACGCTATAAAGCCCAGCGCTTATTTGTTGACCTGGCCGGCGCGGACGGCAGCCTTCTTGCGATCGGTGGCGTTGAGCAGACGCTTGCGCAGGCGGATGTTCTTGGGAGTAATCTCGACCAGCTCGTCGTCGGCGATGTACTCCAGCGCTTCCTCCAGCGAGAAGGTGCGGGGCGGCACCAGCTGGACGGAGATATCGGAGGTCGAGGAACGCTGGTTGCCCAGGTTCTTGGTACGGGCGATGTTGACGACCATGTCGCCGGCCTTGCTGCGCTCGCCCACGATCATGCCCTCGTAGCACTCGGTGCCCGGCTCAACGAACAGCTGGCCGCGCTCCTGCAGCGTGCCCAGAGCGTAGGCAACGGCCTTCTCGGTGGTCATGGAGATCATGGCGCCGTTCTGGCGGTTGCCGATCTCGCCGGCATAGGGGCCGTACTCCAGGAAGGTGTGGTAGAACACGCCCTCGCCGTGAGTGACGTTCATGATGCGGTTCTTAAGGCCCATGATGCCGCGGGTCGGAATCTTAAACTCGAGGTGCGTCACGATGCCCGAGGTATCCATGCTCGTCATGATGCCGCCGGAGGTGCCGAAGACCTCAACGACCTTGCCCGAGTACTCGTCCGGACACTCGACGACGGCCTGCTCGACGGGCTCCATCTTGTTGCCGTTCTCGTCCTTCTTAAACAGAACGCGGGGACGACCGACCTGGAACTCAAAGCCCTCGCGGCGCATGGACTCCATCAGGACGGACAGGTGCAGAATGCCGCGGCCCGAGACCTCGACGCCGCTCTTGTCCTCGAGCTCCTCGATCTTCATAGTCACGTTGTTCTCGGCCTCGTTGAACAGGCGCTCCTTAAGCTGACGGGCGCCCACGATGTCGCCGTCACGGCCGACGAGCGGGGAGGTCGAAGCCTCAAAGACGATAGACAGGGTCGGCGGGTCGATCTCAATGGGCTCGAGCTCGACGGGGTTCTCGGGATCGGTGTAGACATCGCCGATATCGGTGCGGTCGATACCCACGACAGCAGCGATATCGCCGGCGCCGACTTCCTGGCACTCGGTGCGGCCCAGGTAGTCGAAGGTAAAGAGCTGCTTGACGGTAGCGGTAGCGCTGGAGCCGTCGTTCTTGACAACTAGAATCTGATCGCCCTGGTGAATGGTGCCAGAGTACACGCGGCCGATGCCGATACGGCCAACGAAGTTGGAGTGGTCGATGGTCACGCACTGCATGGCCAGCGGGGCGTTCTCGTCAACCTCGGGCGCGGGCATGTCGTCGATGATCATATCGAGCAGCGGATACATGTCCATGTTGCCGTCGTTGGGGTCAAGGCGGGCAAAGCCGTTCATGGCGCTGGCGTAGACCACGTGCTCCATGGCGAACTCAAGCTGGTCGTCGGTAGCGCCCAGGTCGGCCATAAGGTCGAGGCAGTCGTTGTAGGCCTTCTCGGGGTTGGCACCCGGACGGTCGATCTTGTTGATGACGATCATGATCTTAAGGCCGGTGTCGATAGCGTGACGCAGCACGAAGCGGGTCTGGGGCATGGGGCCCTCAAAAGCGTCGACCAGCAGCAGGGCGCCGTCGGCCATACGCAGCACGCGCTCGACCTCGCCGCCAAAGTCGGCGTGGCCCGGGGTGTCGATGACGTTGATCTTGACGTCCTTGTACTCGATAGAGATGTTCTTGGCGAGAATCGTAATGCCGCGCTCGCGCTCCTGGTCGTTGGAATCCAGGACGCGGTCCTCGACCTGCTGGTTGGCACGGAAGGCGTCCGTGGCACGCAGGAGCTTATCGACCATCGTCGTCTTGCCGTGGTCGACGTGGGCGATGATGGCGATGTTCCTCAGATTGTCTACGCGCATGTAGTTCCCCTATCTTCTATCCATATACAAACGGCACGCGTATGCGGCCCGCCCAGCGATACAACGCTCAGCGGGAATATTGAGCCTTTTACCGAAAACTCGTTTATTTTAGCGATTTTAGATGAGAGGGGTTTCCTCACCTGCAGGTTCAGGGTCGCTCCACATAAAACCATCGCCGGCGCCCATGCCCTCATACAGCACATATGCCGAAAAACCACTCTCGAGCGTGGTTTCGAAGAAGCTCACGAGCAGAGCATCGTGATAGCCGCCGTCAATCTCGACGCAGCCGGTGTAGCCGATGGCATAGCGAGCGATACGGCCCAGGCCCTCGTCCTTAAGACCCATCTTGTGCTCGGAAATAAAGTTGGTGGCCGCCTCAAGGCACGCCTCTTCGCCATCCTCATCGAGCGCCGCCAGATAACGGTTGGAAGCGGCGTCCTCAATTGCCACGACCACGCCAGGGTTTTCACCGGCGGCAAGGTCGTCCAAGAACGCGCCGATCAGATCGCACACCATGGCGTCGAGCTCGGCGGAGACGTTACCGGCGTCCTGCATATCCTGTGCCATCTTTAGACCTTCCCATCGAGTCTGGCGTCGTTACAGTTCTTGTGCCTCAGCAGCGATCTTAGCGGCAGCGTCGCGGGCGCGCATCATATCCATCGCGCGCTTGTCGAGTACCTTGATCTGACTGGTCAGCATTACCGCATCGACCACGCCCCAGATCACCAGGCCCGTAGAGATCGAAAACCCAAGCGCACCAACTGTACCACGAAGGCGCGAGCAGATTGCCGCAACAAGGGCGGAGATGACAACCATCTTGATAAACGAGCCGCGGCGTTCGCGAAGCGTGCGGGCCTGCGTCACATAGGCAATGCGAGCCGCCTCAGAAGCCTCCGAGCGCATCTGGGCCTCGCGGGCGATTGCAGCCGCCTCAGCCGACATACCGCCGGCCATCAGCGAACGCTCCGCAACCTGGACGCCCCGCATTTAGAAGTCATCGGGGGAGAGCGTATGGACGAACTCGTCGAACTTCTCGAACTCCTGCTCGTCGTCGACTTCCTCGGCGTGGGTAGAAACAGTGCCCAGGCGATTCATGATGTCGTCCTCCACAAACATGGGGGCATTGCTGCGCACGGCAAGGGCAATGGCATCACTGGGGCGGGCGTCGATCTTGCGCTCGTCACCATCGGCCAGTACGACGATCGTCGCGTAGAACACCGGCGGCTCGGCGCGAACGATCTCGATGCGCTCGAGCTTGGCGCCCAGGGCGCCAACAGTATCGAGCAACAGGTCATGGATAATCGGGCGCTCGGCGCGGCCGCTATCGATGCCGCGGCTGATGGCAGCGGCTTCAAACGAACCAGTCTGAATGGAAAGGGAACGCAGCGGCGCGGGCGAGTCCGATTTGCTGCAGCGCTCGCGAAGCACGATAAGCGATGGCACGGGACCGGCGGCCATGACGATGGTCTCTATGTCGACACGAACCATGGAACACCTCCGGTACGTAGCGGTTAACACGCGGCAGCTCCACCGCATTGAATAGCTATACTACCCAATCTTTCGCACAGCACACAAAACCAAAATGAGATTTATCGCAGACAAGAAAAAAGCCCCAAGGCAATGCCCCAGGGCTCTTCACAGTTTTGATGGTGGACCTGACAAGATTCGAACTTGTGACCTCCCGGTTATCAGCCGGACGCTCTAACCAACTGAGCTACAGGTCCATCATGGTGGAGGTTAGGGGGATCGAACCCCTGACCTCAGGCTTGCAAAGCCCGCGCTCTCCCAGCTGAGCTAAACCCCCACGGAGACAGTAATAAACACCCCAGCGGCGACTCGGCTCTCGCTGGGGTGTTTATTGCGAAAGAAAGTGGTGGACCTGACAAGATTCGAACTTGTGACCTCCCGGTTATCAGCCGGACGCTCTAACCAACTGAGCTACAGGTCCATCGCGCA
>CABURG010000064.1 GCA_902493835.1 uncultured Collinsella sp.
ACGGGTCAATCTGCAGTGCGGCCCGAACCCCGTGAGGGCCGGCGCCTTTAGACGCGTGCCGGAAATCCAAGGGTTATACCCTAAGAGCAAACCACCCCTTTTAGGGGTGGTTTTGATTTAAAATACCTGCTCAGTTGTGATTTGTGGTGCTGGGAGGCGCTTGTGGGCAAGGCGAAGGCTAAGGCGAAGAAAAAGACGACGGGGGCGCGGGCTAAGCGCGATCGTCGTCGGAAGCTCGCGACCGAGGCTCCCGCATCTGCCGAGGAGCTGCTGGCAAGCGTGCCGGGACTTGACGCGCTGCAGGACGTTCCGGCGTTTGATGACCTGCCGGTCGATGAAACCCAGCAGACTGCCTTTGATGATTTCTGCGCACATGCCGAGGAGCCCGAGCAGATGCGGCTGGGTGCCGTGGTGCGCTTGGATCGCGGGTTTCCGCTGGTGGCGACTGCCGACGACACCTTCCGCGCCGAGCATGCCGCGGGGTTTGCCAAGTCGCGCGGCGAGGACGAGGTCCTGCTGCCTGCCGTGGGCGACCGTGTGGCGGTGCGCCGCGCTCCCGGGCACGATATGGGCGTGATTGAGTGCGTGCTGCCGCGCCGTACGAGCTTTGAGCGTTGGCGCGGCCGTGCCCGCGGAGAGCGCCAGGTGCTCTGCTCCAACGTGGATAGCGTGCTAATCGTGCAGGCGCTCGGTGCCGGCGAGGTGCTGCTCGACCGCGTGGCGCGCTCGCTGGTGTTGGCGCTCGACTGCGATGCCGAGCCGGTGGTGGTGCTCACCAAAGCTGACCGCTGCGATGCCGAGGAGCTCGAGCGCGATCTGGACCGCGTGCGCCGCCTGGTGGGCCCGGACGTGCGCGTGATCGTGACGTCCTCTGCCGAAGGCCGCGGCCTGGACGAGGTCCGTGCCTGCGTGCCTGCCGGGAGCTGCGCCATGATTCTGGGCGAGTCGGGTGCCGGCAAGTCGACGCTGCTCAATGCACTGCTGGGCCACGATACGTTGGCGACCGGCGGTGTGCGCGAACGCGACGACCAGGGTCGTCACACTACCGTCGCGCGCGTGATGGTGGCGCTGCCGGGCGACGCCGGCGTGATCGCCGATGCCCCGGGCCTGCGCAGCCTACCGCTCGTGGGTCACGAGCGGGGTCTGGCGCGCGCTTTCCCCGAGATTGTCGAGGCATCGCACGCGTGCCGGTTTGGCGATTGCACGCATACCCATGAGCCGGGTTGCGCCGTTCGCGAGGCCGAGGACGCCGGGCAGATTGACAGCCTGCGTCTGGAAACGTTCCAAAACCTGGCGTCATCCATGCGCGTGAGCGCTCAAATGCTCGATCCCGATGTCCATCTGTAATTGATTTTTCCTATGACAGCCGTCTCCCAACTGTTTGGGAGACGGCTTTTTTGCTGCGGAAAAGCCTCGAAACATGCAGCTTGCTGACGTGCTGACCAAAACCTTGCCATGAGCTTGACGGGCTGGTCAGCTTTTGGTCAGCGATTGGTTTGACATCGAAAACCAAGATCGCGATTGCGCCGCTTTGCACTCTGACCGCCCAGACAATGGTGGTACGGGCATTCGCCCGGCACTGCCATGAGAGGAGCGGCCGTGAACAAGAGCAAGCGCATCGCTATCAGTCTGGTCGCGGGCGTGCTCGCTGCTCTGCTCTGCATGGTTTACGGCTCGTCGATCCGCTCGCAAGCCGAACGGGTCCAGGCTGAGACCTTGGCCAAGTACGGTGGCGATCGCGTCGAGGTATGCGTCGCGGCGCGCGATATCGATGTGGGCGAGACCCTCGATGAGACCAATGTCATAACCCAGGAATGGCTGACGAGTCTGCTGCCGCGTGACGCGGCGACCGAGCTGCGCCAGGTGCGCGGCGACGTGACGACTTCGCGTATTCCCAAAAGCGCCGTGATCTGCAATGTCTACACCAAGGCCGAGAGCCACAAGCTCGAGGTGCCTAAGGGCAAGGTCGCCGTTTCGGTGGCGGTCGATGCCGAGCACTCGGTCGGCGGCGCCACGGGCGTGGGCAGCTACGTGGATGTGTATGTGCAAAAAGACGGCGTAACCGATCGGCTGTGCGGCGCGTACGTGATCGATACCAGTGAGGATTCCGGTGCCACGCGCGAGGGCAAGATCGAATGGGTGACGCTGGCGGCTGACCCCGAAGACGTCAAGGAACTGCTGGGGGCATCGGGCAAGGGAACGGTCAGCTTGACGATTCCCGCCACGGCGCGCGGCAAAAAGAGCGGAGGCGACGAGTGATGAAGGCGATCTGGCTTGCGTGCTGCGCGTGCGGCGATTACGGGCTGTTGCAGCGGGAAGTCGAGGGCCGTGATGCGGGTGCACAGGTGCTTCGCGTGGGTGATCTGGACGGGCTGATTTCCATGGCGCGGGCGTTTCCGTCGCGCCGCGGGGCTGCCATCATCGCGGCGTCTCTGTTTGATACCGAAGATGTGCGCAAGACTGTTGCGCACCTGACGGCCGAAGGCCGCGTGAGCCGCGTGGTCGTGTTGATAGAAGCACTCGATCCGTCGGATATCGAGGGGCTGTTTCGCGCGGGGGCGACCGAGGTCATCGCTGCGCACAGTATATGCGGCAACGGGCGCGCGGGCGAGGGAGCGGTTGATTCCGATCGGCGCATGACGATTGAGCCCGATGCTTTTGTTGATAGGGAACCCGGGGCGCCTCGCGCTACAAGAGGCCCGCGTGTTGATGATTATGGAAAAGCGGAAGCCGAGCATGGTCGGCGCCCCCGGAACCCCCTTGTATACGATGACGCTGGAGGGCCAGCGCAGCACGCTGGCGACTCCCCGGCTGTAGATATGGGATACGTGCACGGCGTGAATCTGGCGGATGAACTCGACGAAGTTGAGGGCTTTGCCGGGTGCGGCGAGTTGTCGTTGATGCAGCATGAGCAGATTACACAGAACGAGCCTGCCTCGCAGACCGAACAGGCTGCCATGCCGGCTTGGACGCAGCGCGTGGTTGCGGCGGGGGAGACGGGGGCGCTGTCACCGACGCCCGCTCCGCCGCCTCCGATGCCGCCGACAGACGCTGCCGCTCCGCAGCATCGAGCTCCGGTCATCTGCGCCATTTCGGGTTCGGGCGGTTGCGGCAAGTCGACGATCGTTGCCACCATGGCACACGCATCGTCGCTGTTGGGCTTGCGTGCCGCTGTGCTCGACCTGGACCTGATGTTTGGAAACCTTTACGACTTGTTAGGCGTCGATGCTCCGCGAGATATGGCGGCACTTATCGAGCCGTCGGCGGCGGGCGCGCTTGCCGAGCCGGATATCGTGGCCGCATCGATGCGCGTGGCGCCGGGCGTTACGCTCTGGGGTCCCGTCGCGGCGCCCGAGCAAGCCGAGCTCATGGCACGTCCGGTGGAGCTACTACTTGATGTTCTGCGTCGCGAATCCGACGTGGTCTTTATCGATACCTCGGTCTTTTGGGGCGATGCCGTGGCGGCTGCGGTGGCGGCGAGCGACCGTTGCCTGGTCGTTGGCGATGCGGCGGTGTCGTCCGCGACATCGGCATCGCGCGTCATTGAACTGGCAAGTCGAGTAGGTGTGCCGCGCACGCGCATGAGCGCCGTGTTCAACCGGTTCGGTGCGCGCGGGGCAGACGAGGACGTCGCCATGCGCTTTGAGATTGCCTGCGCGTTGAGCTCCAAGATTCGTATCGCCGATGGCGGGCAGGATCTCGCCGCGCTCATGGCGTTTGGGCGCGCTGACGAGGCAGTGGGGCAGACCAGCGCTTTCGCGACCAGCGTGCGCGAGGCCACGCGCGAGATGCTCGTGGAACTGGGGTGTGCCGTCGGCCCTTGGAGCGATATGGTCGCCGACCGTGCAACGCGTACCGAGCGTCCGCGTATCCGCCTTCCCTGGTCGCGCGAGGGTGATCAGCGATGAGTCTGCAAACAAGGATTAAGGCTGCCGGCGCTGCAGCGGCGGCAGCGCCTGTAGATGCGGGGCGTCGCCGCGCGGTGAAACGACGTACCAAGCGCGCCGTGATGGACCGCATGGGTTACGACGAAGTGGCGCGTATCAGCGCCTATATCGACCCGGCACTTGCCCGCTCGGAATTACGTCCCGCGGTGGAGGCGGCGCTCAATGTTGAAGAGCCGACCGATCTCGCGACGACCGAGCGCGAGACCATCATCGACGAGATTTTGGATGACGTGGTGGGCCTGGGGCCGTTGCAGCCGCTCATCGAGGACGACACCGTTACCGAGATCATGATCAACGGCTGCCGCTCGGCTTTCTTTGAACGCGGCGGCGTCTTGTACCCCATCGAGCATGCGTTTGAGGATGATGAGCAGATCCGTGTGCTTATCGACCGCATCATCTCGCCACTTGGCCGCCGTATCGACGAGCGCAGCCCCATCGTCAACGCCCGCCTCAAAACGGGCTATCGCGTCAACGCGGTGATTCCGCCTGTGGCGATTGACGGACCGATTCTCACCATCCGAAAGTTCTCGGACCGCATCTGCTCGCTGGACGAGCTTGTGGGGCTGGGGTCGCTGCCGCTTTGGTATGCGCAGCTGCTGTCGTGCGCGGTGTCGCTGCGACAGGACCTGGCGGTTGCGGGAGGCACGGGATCTGGTAAGACCACCCTGCTCAACGCGTTGTCATGCGAGATTTCCACCGGCGAGCGCATCGTGACGATCGAGGACTCTGCCGAGCTCAAGTTTGCGCATCATCCGCACGTGGTGCGCCTAGAGGCGCGCGAGGCTTCGATTGAGGGCGAGGGCGCGGTGACGATCCGCGACCTGGTGACCAATGCCCTGCGCATGCGCCCCGACCGCATCGTGGTGGGCGAGGTGCGCGGTGCCGAGTGCTGCGACATGTTGCAGGCCATGAACACGGGCCACGACGGGTCGCTCACCACGCTTCATGCGGGTTCCGAGCAGGAGACCGTGGTGCGTCTGACGCTGCTTGCACGTTATGGCATCGATCTGCCGAGCGAGCTCATCGAGGAGCAGATTGCCATGGCGCTCGACGGCATCGTGATGTCCGAGCGCCACGCCGATGGCAGGCGTTTCGTCTCCTCGTATTCGGGGGTGCGCCGCGCCGCGTCGGGCGGCGTAGAGCTCGAGCGCTATGTGACTTTCGATGCCGCCGAGCGCACCTGGACGCTTGACCGCGAGCCGCCGTTTATTGCAGAAGGCCTGCGGTCGGGGACGCTCACACAAGAGGAGGTGGACGAATGGAGGTCGCTGTGCCCCTCGTCGTAGGGGGTTTGGCAGGGTTTTCTGTTGCGACGGCGTGCGGGGTGGAACCTCGTGTGCCGCGGGTGCCGCCGGCGGAGCTGGCGCGTCAGGCGCTCGAGACGGTGGCAGAGAAGCTGCCGCGTGAGCTGGTGGAAAACGATCTGCTGAAAAAAATCGCCCGTTCGTGGGCATCGCTGGCTCCGGCGCGTCGCCTTGGCCTCGTGATCGAAGATGCTTCGGGGCGTTTGGCGTTTCTGCTGCTATCGAGCGGTGTCTGCTGCGTTTTACTAACGATGGTGTCGTTATCGCCCCTCGGATTTGCCTTGGGACTTGTTGCTCCGATTGCCGTTGGCGCCGCTCGGGACGGCTTTGAGAGCCGGCGCGAGCAACACGATGCAGAAGAGGCCATGCCCGAGGCGTTTACCGCACTTTCCATGTCGCTTGCCTCGGGACATTCGCTGGCCCAGGGCATGCGCTTTGTGGGCGCTCATGCGCAAGAGCCGGTACATACCGAGTTTTTGCGGGTGGCGGCGGCGATCGATTGCGGCATCTCGGCGACCGATGCGCTCGATGACTTGCTCGTGCGCATCGACGCCCCCGGCCTTTCGCTTGTGACCTTGGCGCTTAAGGTGTCACAGCGCACCGGCGCTCCGCTTGCCGACTTACTGTCCGAGGCGTCGAGCATGGTGGGGGAGCGCATTGAGCTCAAGCGCCGCTTGGATGTCAAGACGTCGCAGGCTCGCATGTCGGCGCATATGGTCGCGGCGATGCCGGCGGGCATGTGCGCGGTGTTGGCGCTGCTTTCGGCAGATTTTCGTCGCGGTCTTGCGACGCCTGCCGGCGCGGGCGCTGTGGTGCTGGGTCTTGCCCTCAACGCCGTTGCCCTGGTGGTTATCAGGCGCATTATGCGGGTGGAGCTATGAGCGCCCCGGTTGCAGTTGCGGCTTGCCTGTGCGCCCTGAGTGTATTTGTCGCGACGGGTTTGGATCGGGCGGATGCACGCAAGATCGCAGGGGCCTGCAAGCGCGAGGCGGTGCTGGTCGCTGCCGCGGGTCGCTCGGTGGTCGATGCTCTGACCGCGCGAATAAAGGGCGCGGCTGGAGCGGCCGGCCCGGCGCGAGTGTCGCTCGGCGAAGTGTCCGAGATGATCGATGTTGTGCGCTTGGGTCTTTCGGCCGGTCTTTCGTTTGATGCGGCGCTTGAGATTTTCTGCGCCAACCGCCGGTCGGTGCTGGCTCTTCGCCTTGAGCGGGCCTGCATGGCGTGGCAGGTGGGCGTGGGCACGCGTGAGGACGAGTTGTTGGCCGCCGCGCGCGACCTGGACGTGCGAGCGCTCGAGACCTTTGCCATCACGGTGGGGCAGGCACTCGCCCTGGGTGCCCCACTTTCCGAGACGCTGGCCGCTCAAAGTCGCGAGATCCGTGCGGCTCATCGCGCCGCGGTCGAGCGCGAGATTGAGCGTGCGCCCGTCAAGCTGCTGATTCCCACCGGCACGCTCATCTTGCCGGCGTTGCTTCTGTCCATATTGGGCCCGCTGCTGGGAGCAGGCGGGATGATGTAGGGAGGAATACATGAACACGATGACTGACGTTGCTGGCAAGGTCTGGAGCTGGGCTGTTTGCCAGTCAATTCGCGCTCGCCAGCATGCCGGGGAGCTACTGCAGGAGGAGAGTGCGCAGGGCACCACCGAATACGCCATCTTGGTCGGCGTGCTCGTGGTGATCGCCATCATTGCCATTGTCGCATTTAAGGGCAAGGTCCAAGATCTATGGAACGCTATCAGCGAGGGCATCAACAGCCTGTAGAGGGTAGGCGGCCTGTCGGCGCACTGCTGGTGTTTGCCTGTGTGGTTGTGGCGGTGGCAGTGGCGGTTTGGGGGCTTAACGCCGCGCGGCAGCAGCGTCCTGGGGCCGCCTTCGATTCGGGCTCAGATTCGGCGGTGGCGTCTCAAAAAGATGAGATGCGAGATGCGGGCGATTCGGATGTCGCTGTCACGGCGCAAACCTTTCTGCGGACGCTCGACAAGCGGTCTGGCACTGCGACGGATTTGCCTGAGGACAACGCGATTGCGGTCCGGCTTGCATGGTCCGAGGACCGACCGATGACCGAGGCAGCGGCGGATATGTTACGCGCCTACCGCGAGGTGCCAACGGCCCAGCTCGCCCTGAGCGGCTATCTCGATATTAAGGGCAACGTATGGGGCGCCATCGTGCGCGATGGGCGCGGCTGGGTCGATATGGTGACGGTTGCCGCGGATACCGGCGATGCTTCGTGTCGTCTGCGCGCGGTGCGCCTGGTCCCGCAAACAATAAGCTCAAAGGAGGGATCGTGAAATGCATGGCGTTCTGCGTGAAGAGGTTGCCCAAGCGACTGTGGAATACGCCATCGTCACGGTGGCGCTGCTATCGATCGTGCTGGCGATTGCGGGACTTTGGCGTGCTGGCACCGATGGACGCTTGGCGGCGCTGGTTGAGCGGGCGGCATCCCATGGCGTTGCCTCGACGTCGGTTATCGACGCCGCTGCGGGCGCTAAGGACATCGCGTTGTATTGATATCGCGCGCGAGGACCGGGCGCAGTCTACGGTCGAGGCCGCTTTTTTGCTGCCGACGTTTCTGATGCTCATCCTTCTCGCACTGCAACCGGTGTGCCTGCTCTATACGCGCGCGGTCATGGAGTCTGCCGCTGCCGAGACCGCGCGGCTCATGACCACGACGACGGCGGAGGACGACGATCTTAAGGAGTTCACCCGCCGCCGGCTTGCCGCAGTGCCCAACGTTTCGATCTTTCATGCCGGCGGGCCGTTGTCGTGGGATATCGAGCTTGGTCGGGCCGATGCGGGTGGCGTCTCGTCCGTGTCCGTTTCCGGCGAGGTCAAGCCGTTACCTGTGATCGGTGCGTTTGCGCAGGCTATGGGTGGTACCGCCGAGGGCGGCTACGTTGAGCTCAAGGTCGATGTCTCGTATCAATCACGTCCCGAATGGCTGGAGGGAGATTATGGTTCGTGGATTGCTGCATGGGATTAAGCGTTTCTGGTCTAGACGCGTTTTGACGCGCCGTCCGAGCTGCCATCGCAAGCGAGGCGGCTTTATGGGTCGAGCCGGTATCGACCTGTTTATCGAAGACGGTGCCTACACCACGCTTTCCTCTGCCGTGGTCATCCTAGTGGTGCTCACGTTGCTGTTTTCGTCGACCGCGGCGATATGGAGCATGTCGCGTGCTGGGGATACCCAGGTGGCTGCCGATAGCGGCGCGCTGGCAGGCGCCAATGTGGTGTCGTCCTACCATACGGCTGCGACGGTGGTGGATGCGAGCATCTTGAGTCTGGGGCTGGCGGGGTTTGCCACGATCGGGACGGGACTGGTCGCCATCCTCATCCCGGGTGCCGAGCCAGTTGCCGGCAATATGGTCGACACCGGGATTGAAATCATTAAAACGCGCAACAAGTTTGCCAAAAGCGCATCGGAAGGCTTACAGAAAATCGAGACGGCTCTGCCGTATCTGATCGCCGCGCGTGCCACGCAGGCGGTGTCGGCGCAGGATACCGATAGTGTGACCTATACCGGTACGGCGCTTGCCGTGCCCAGGACATCCGAGTCGGACTTCGCTGCGCTCAAAGGGTCAGAGATCTCAACCGATACCATTAAAGACACTTCAGATGATTTAGAGCGTGCGGCCGAGGAGCTGCGGAAGGCTTCTGAGGACACGGCGAAGGCTAAAGAGCGCGCTTGGCTGGCGGATTGTGGCGGGTCGGACAAGGGCTC
>CABURG010000065.1 GCA_902493835.1 uncultured Collinsella sp.
GGCGGCATGGGCGCCGAGGCCACGTCGTATTACTACGACCAGGTGGTGCGTCATACGGCTGCTGCCTGCGATCAGGAACATATCGACATGGTGGTGCTCTCCAAGTCGACCATGCCCGACCGCACGCTGGCCATTAAGACCGGCGAGCATGCCAAGCTGCTGGCGACCATGAAAGAGTGTGCCCAGGCACTCGAGTCGCTGGGCTGTGCGCACATTGCCATTCCCTGCAACACGTCGCACTACTTCTACGACCAGATCCAATCGTTTACCACAGTGCCGATTATCCACATGCCGCGTGAGTCGGTGCGCTATGCTCTGTCCGGTGCGGTGATGGGGGAGTGCGAGTTCGATCCCAACCTGAGTATGCCGGCCGAGCCGGTGCACAAGATTGGCATCATGGGCACCGACGGAACCGTGGGCGCGGGCGTCTACGGCCGCGAATGTAAGGCTGCGGGTGTTGAGGTTGTCTATCCCAGCGAGAAACGTCAGAACGATGTGATGTCGCTTATCTACGATGATGTGAAGGCCGGACGCGAGCCCGATATGGATAAGTTCGACCGCGTGATGTGGGAGTTCGCCCGTAGCGGCTGCGACCGCGTCATTCTGGCCTGCACCGAGCTATCGGTGCTGCAGAAGTACCGAGAGATGCCCGAGATCACCCTCGACGCCATGGACGTCCTGGTGCGTGAATCCATCATCCGCAGCGGCGCCCCCTACCGCCTCTAGCTTCCGACCTGTCAAAAAGGGACAGGTTAATTTTGGTAGGTTTTATCTGGTGAAACAGTAAAGGCCTCGGCTCGTTTGGTGCGAGCCGAGGCCTTTTGCGTTGGGCGGTTGCTGTCAGTGGTGAACTAGAACAGGAAGCCGATGGCGATGAGGGCGATGCTGACGATGAGCACGGCGATGTCCAGGCCTTTGATGGGGTAGCGCTTGTACGAGCTGGCGCGCGTACGCAGGTAGAAGCCGCGCTGTTCTGCCGCCAAGGCTGTGGCATCGGTCTTGCCCACGCTCGAGATGAGCAGCGGCACGCACAGTGGCAGCATGAGCTTAAGCTTCTTGATGGGGTTCTTGGTGTCGTACTCGACGCCGCGTGCGGTCTGCGCCTCCATGATGGCGTTCATCTCCTGACCAAACACCGGCACAAAGCGCAACGCCGTGGTAAAGGTGAAGGCATAGCGATACGGCACGTGCAGCACCTCGACGCAGGCGTTGGCAAGGTCGTTGAGCTTGGTCACCATGAGCATGAGGATGAGTGGTAACGCCACACCCAGCAGGCGCAGGCAGGCCTTCGATCCTGTGATGAGGCCCGTGTCGGTGATAAAGCCCCACACCACGTTGCCATCGCGCATAAAGGCCAGCTGGAGCACCAGCATGATAAGCGCGAGCGGAATCAGCAACTTGAGCAGCGAGAACAGACGGTCGACGACGCCGGCATGGGCACCCAGTGCAAGGGTGAGTGCCAAAAAGCCCAGCAGCGCCACGTAGGTGTCGGACAAGAAGATGCCGACGATGATGGCGGCGGCGAGGCCCAGTTTGACGACGGGATTCAGGCGATGCAGCAGCGTATCGCCCGGCATGTAGTCGATGACGTTAACCACGGTGGACCATCTCCTTGGTAATTCGAACGACATCGGTGACCTCGCTCACCTGCGCAAAAGCGGGCGAGACGGAAGATGCCAGACGGCGCGAGAGTTCAATAACCTGGGGAGGCTCCACGTAGGCACGCCGCATGAGATCGATGTTCGAGAATAGCTCGTGCGTGCGACCGCGGTCGAGGATGCGACCGTCGGCAATTACCACAATGCGCTCGGCAAAATCCGAGACGACTTCCATATCGTGGCAGACCATGATTACGGCGCAGCCGCGCTCGGCCATGGTGCGCACTGTTTCCATGACGGTCATGCACTCGCGGTAATCAAGGCCGCTCGTGGGCTCGTCGAGCACCACGATTTTGGGCTCTACGACCACGACGGAGGCGAGTGCCACCATCTGGCGCTGACCGCGCGAGAGCGAGAAGGGCGCCTCGTCGGCAGGCAGGCCAAAGCGGTCGATGACGAGTTGGGCACGACGCAGAGCCTCGGCACGGTCCATGCCGCCAAGCTCCAGGCCAAAGGCGACCTCGTCGAGCACGGTGTCCTTGCAGATCTGGCGGTCGGGGTTTTGGAAGAGGGTCGCGACCTCGCGAGCGATGCGGCTCGTGGGAACGGCTGCGGTATCCAGTCCCGTGACGCGCACGCTGCCCGAGGCGGGCTTAAGCAGGCCTGTGAGCAGTTTGGTGAGCGTGGTCTTGCCGGCGCCGTTTTGGCCGACGATGCCCACGAGCTCGCCAGGATAGAGCGTCAGGCTAAGGTCGTGTACGGCGGCTCCGCCATTGGGATAGGCAAACTCAACATGGTCGAAGGTGAGTACGGGTTCGGCGTCCTTGGCATGAGGACGCAACGACGGTGCATGCGGGGAACCGGCGGGCGCCCGGGCTTCGATAGCCGCGTGTGCGGGGTCGACGATGCCCGAAATCAGGCGCTCGGCCTCATCGACATCCAAGCAGGGGGTGCCGCTTACCAGGCCATCGGCCTCGAGGCTATTGAAGATACGCGTGACGCGAGGGCAGTCGACGCCGATGGCACGGAGCTCGTCGGTATGCGCGAAGACCTCGTGTGGCTCGCCCTGCAGCGCGATTTCGCCATGGTTGAGCACGAGCACGCGGTTGCAGTACTCCGAGAGCAGGGCGACCTTTTGCTCAACGACGACGATGGTGATTCCAAGTGCGCGGTTTGCCTCACGCAGCGTCTCGAAGACCAACGTGGAGCTAGCGGGGTCGAGTGCCGCGGTGGGCTCGTCGAGAACCAAGACACGCGGACGCATGGCGAGGATGGCGGCGATGGCTACCTTTTGCTTCTGTCCGCCCGAGAGGGTGGCGATCTCGCGGTCGCGCAGGTCGCTGATGCCGACGGTCTCGAGCGTTTCGCTCACGCGCCGCTCGATCTGGTCGTGGGGAACGCCAAAGTTCTCGAGGCCAAAGAGCATCTCGTCCTCGACGACCGAGGCGACCATCTGTGTGTCGATGTCCTGCAACACGCTGCCGACGATCTGCGACACATCGGTGAGCGAGACTTCGCAGGTGTCGTGGTCGTCAACCATGACGGACCCAAAGAACGTGCCGGTGTAGTGGTGGGGCACGGCACCCGACAGACAAGCGGCAAGCGTGGACTTGCCGGCGCCCGAGGGCCCGATGATGCCGATGAAATCTCCCTTGTTCACGCTGAGCGAGATGTGGCTGAGCGCCTGCTCGGTCTGCGTGCCATAGGAGAACGAGACATCGTCGACGTTGATGATCGTTTCCATGGATACCTTTCATAGTCATTGGGGACAGTCTTAAATGACCAGTTGTTTAAGACCGTCCCAAAAAAGCTCGTTGTTTGGGACGGTCTTTGGTGGTGAAGCACGGAGACGGCTTTACGAGGGGCCCCAGGTTGGCGCGAAAGAGGAGCGAAGCGTACTTGGGTACGCGAGCGACGAATGAACGCCAAGATGGGGTGGCTCGTAAAGCCGAGCGGGTTAGTTGAGCTTCAGGGCCTTCTGGATGGGCAAGTAGAGGGCGCCGACCAGAATGGCGTTAAAGACGGCGGTCATGGCGACGACGGGCAGCATGGCGGCGGCGAGCTCGCCTACCACGCCGAGCATGGCCATCTTGATGACCATGAAGATGACGCCGGAGACAAAGGTGGTCAGGAAGGTTGCGACAATAGCGATGGCGGGCTTGACCTGACCGTTCTTGCCGGCGGCGTTGACGATGCCGGCCATGAGCATGGCGGCGATGCCCTCGGCGGCAAAATCGACGAACGGCGAAGTGGTGGTGATCTGGATCACGGCAGCCGAGATGAGGCCAATGACGAGCGCCTGACCGATGTTGGGGCGAACGACCAGAATGGTGAGGCAGAAGGCCGAGATGATGAACTCGGGGCTGATCATACCGCCCGAAATGCTCGAGACTGCCTTGCCGACGGTGAAGTTGAGGATGAAGCCGGCGGCGAGCAGGATGGCGAGCAGGACGAGGGCACGGACATCGAGTTTGCCGCGGTCGGCGGTCTGGACGGTGCGGGGCTGGGCGGTGGCGGTGGTGTTCTGAGACATGGTGAAAATCCTTTCAAAAAGGGGAGTGTAAGAGAAAAACGGAGGCGCGTGATGCGAATGCGATCGGGCTCGAGATAGAAAAAGGCCCCCGGTCGAAACCGGAGGCCTTCCAATCACCTAGAGCGCAAAAGCAGGCGTGAGGGACTCACTGTCGACCGATCGTATTCGCATCACGCCACCACCAGTTGTTGAGAGACTTCATCGTGTTCTTCATGTCGGTGGCTCCTTTCATGATGCCGTGGCGCGGTCGCACCTTGTTGCTGTTGCGCTGCACTATAGCACAGCAAAGTGTGTGCGGGGAAATCTTTTTTAAAAAGATTTCAGGCGGGTTTCCCGCCGGTCAAAAGAGCGGGCTGAGCGGGCGAGGCTGCCATTGCCGCCTTGTCCGCTCAGCTAAGACGTTACTCCTTATTGCGACGGTAGAGGAAGTAACCGCCCGCGGAGATGACGGCAACGCCAGCGATGGCGAATGCGGCCACCATGCGGCCATCAAAACGATCACCGGTGGTGGGCAGGCCGCCCTTGGTGTTCGTCTTGTTGGTGGTTACCGTGGTCGTGGTGTCCGACTTGCCAGGCTTCTCGGGCTTGGTGGTGGGCTGCTCGGGCTTAGCGGGCTGCTCGGGGGTACCGGGCTGCTCAGGAGTACCAGGCTGATCCGGGGTTACCGGGTCGGTGGCAAGAGCGTCCTTGGCGTAGGTGATGGACACCTTGAGGCCGTTGGTCTCGGTGTTCAGGTCGCTCGGGGTGAAGGGCTGGTCGAAGTTTTCGGCCTTCTGATAGGCGCGCATCTCCTGGAGCAGGGCCTTGCACTTCTTGTAGGTGTTCTCGGTAGCAGCCTTGCCGGCCTTGTTGGCCAGGGCAGTGCGGCCCTCGGTGGTCGTCTCGGCTAGCATGGCGGCGTCAACTTCCTTGTTCTGCTCGATGAGCTCGTTCTGGAGCGCATCGAGGTAGGCACGGACGCTGATACCAAGGGTGTCAGGGTTCTCAAAGCAGAGCGAGCTGATGTCCATGAGGACGTAGTTGATTGAGTTCTCGGGCTCCTCGTTGTACACGACGTCAGTCTGTTTGCAGTGATCGAAGGAGACGGTCTGATCGCTGAAGTACGGGCTGACCTCAGTTATCAGAGCGGAGTACAACGGGATGGCGACGGAGTACGCGGCGCGGGAGAGCATTTCCCACTGGATGGTAGCGACTTCGGGGTCATACCCGCGACGAATCTGGAAGAGGTTGATCTCGGTGTTGCGCTCGCTGCCGATGCAATAAACACCATCAGTGTTCGCGTTGAGGCCAGGGACGTTCTCGCCGCGGTTGCCGAAGGCGCGAATCAACTCGAAAGTGCTCCAACCAGACTTGCCAGGCTTGAAGAACAGGGGCTGGATTTCGCTGACCATGGCTCCCTTTTGGTCAGGTTTTCCTTTCTCCTTTACTGTGATAATGTCGTAATCTGTGCCTTCGGTCAGCTGACTACCAAAATAATCGCGGCCTTGCACATAGCGGGACCACTGGTTTACGCCGGAATCGGCGAGGCTTTCGCCATACGTTTGGGCGACATCGAATTTGCCGTCAGCGGAGTATTTGGCGAAACCCTTTTCTTCGGGCATGGATTGGATCTTTTCAGAGTGGAGGCAATTCTCGGTGTCATTGAGGTCGACATCGTAGTTGAGGCTCCCGATATTAGGGTTGAGCGACGCGACGTCGTCAGCGAGCTTCATGGCGATCCACTGATGGGCGGAAAGTGTGGCGAACAGCCAGGTCTCGTTGTTGTCGGCGATGATGATCTGGTCGTTGGTGCAGACGCCTTGATCATCGATCAGGCTGCCGAGGAGCTCGACGCCCTCGCGGGCCGTGGCGCTCTCGCCCAGGATGATGCTGCCGTAACTGTACTCGCCCAGACCCACTTCCTCATCGATGAGGTCTGCTGCAGCGGCCTCCTCGTTATAGGAGGTGCTTAGCGTGGCGGAGCAGGAGACGCCCTTCTCGTTGATGCCGGCCTCGGAGTAGGCGTCGGTGCGACCCATCCAGTTGGAGGGGTGGTCGCGTACATAGCTGTAGCGATAGGTAGGCTTGTTCGAAGTGTATTCAAAAGCAGATTCAATCGAGCTGTACTTAAAGCCAGGTTCGTGGGCAGGTTCGATGCCGTAGTGCTTAAGATAGCGCTTGCCAAAGTCCTCGGCGCGGCCGTAGTACGTGTTGCCGTCCGCCGTGAGCTTGCCGCCCATGTAGATCTGCGTGCAGGCGAGCGCAGACGTCGGCATGGACATGATGGTTGCAGCTCCAAAGGCGAGGCCTATGCCAAGCTTTTTGAGCGCGTTGACGGGGTGAGTTTTCCTCATTTTCCCTCCCAGCGTGCGAAAGCTCTCCGTTGCCAGAGAGCTTCAGCCAATAAAGACACCCCATTAGCGTAACGAACTGGAAACAATATTCATCTATGAAAGAAACTTACTCGATAAGCGTAATGAAATATGCGATGAGTGGTTAATTATACTCGGTTTGTAGCTTTACTTTAATAAAGACGTCCTGCAATTACATTACCTGAATAAAGCGCCTTGCACGGGGCGCAAAGAAAATCCCCCGCTGTTTGGCAAATGCATAAACAGCAGGGGAGACGATAATTGGATGAATATCATACCAATGTGGAATTACTTCTTCCGGCGGTGGATCACGTTGATCGCATAGCCGACGAGCATGGCCAAAACGATGATGATAAAGCCGAGCAGGGGATTGTCGTTCATAGGGTCCTCCTATTTTCCGAGCGGGGAGAATTCGTCGACGATGAGGTCGAGGCATTGTGGAAGCGCGCGGGCTCCAAAGACGCCCGAATTGCTGGAGATAATCTCGCCATCGAACTGCATGCCCAGCGACGGGGTGCAGGTGATCTTGGCTTCCTTGGTCTGGATGATCTTGAACTGCGGGCGCCCGAGTACCTTGCCGGCGGGGTCGAGTGCGGCGGTGATCACGGTAGGCAGCAGCTGCACGGTGCGCACGGGTTCGATGACCGCAATGTCGACCATGCCATCGTTCATACGGCAGTCGGGGAACAGGTTGATGTCGTTTTGGATGACCGAGGTGTTGCCGGCCATGCAGCAGATGCCGTCGAGCTCCTCGACAATGCCGTCATGCTCAATCGTAAAGTGCGCCACCGTGGGATTGGGCGTGGCGAGCGCGGAGAGGAAGTAGGCGATCTCGCCGATGTCGTTTTTGGTGGGGGCGGCCTTCATCATGATCTCGGCGTCGAAGCCCGAGCCGGCGATGATGATAAAGCCGTGGCGCTTCTCGTTGCCGTTCTCGTCGAGCCAAAAGAGCTCACCCATGTCGACTTTGACCGTGCGACCGGCACGGCAGGCCTTGGCGAGCGCCGCTGCCTCGGGGGCATTGCCGATGTTGTTGAAGAACAGGCAGGCTGTGCCGGAGGGGAAGACGAGCGTGGGGACACCGCACCCGCGCATCTGGTCGAGCACGTTGGAGACGGTGCCGTCGCCGCCCGAAACGACCACGCGATCAAACTCGCGCACGTCTGCCACGGCGTCCTCGGGCTCCATGCCATCGCCGATAAAACGCATCACGACCTCGTCGCCGCCCTGCGCGAGGGCGTGCGTGAATGCGTAGATTTCATCTGAGCTGGGGCCCGATGCCGGGTTGTGGATGATAAGGCAGCGCATACTTACGTTCCCGTTCTGTGACTAACCGAGTATAGTTGTAAGGCAATGCCGATATCCTACCCGTGTTTTTCGGGCCTAACCTTATTCGATGGGTTGATATGTACATTTCCACACATCAGGCTCTACTCGACTTTTGCCAGCGCGCCCGTGAGTTCGACGCGATTGCCGTCGATACCGAGTTTTTGCGTGAGCGCACGTTCCATCCGCGTCTGTGCTTGGTTCAGATTGCCACCCCTGCCGAGAGCGTCGCGGTCGATCCCCTGGTAATCGACGACCTGTCGCCGCTGGCCGAGCTTATGGCCGACGAGAGCGTGACCAAGGTCTTCCACGCGTGCTCGCAGGATATGGAGGTCATGCTCCATACCGTAGGCGTGCTGCCGCGTCCGATTTTTGACACGCAGGTGGCCGCCGCCTTTTTGGGCGAGCGCCAGCAGATTTCCTACGGCGCGCTCGTGCAGGCGTTTTGCGGCGTATCGCTGCCCAAGACCGAGTCGCTGACCGACTGGTCGCGCCGCCCACTGACCGATAAACAGATCGAGTACGCGATCGATGACGTCAAGTACCTGATCGTTGCCTATACCGAGATGATGAGCCGCCTGCGCGAGCTGGGCCGTGTGGACTGGGTGCTCGACGAGCTGCGCCCGCTGGCTGACGAGTCGCACTATCGCGCCGATCGCCACGAGGCGTTCCGCAAGGTCAAACGCATCAATTCGTGTAGCCGTCACCAGTTGGGCATCGCGCGCGAGCTCGCCGCTTGGCGCGAGGATCGCGCCGAGCGCCGTAACATCCCGCGCAAGTGGGTCATGTCCGACGACACGCTGCTTGCGCTCGTTAAGCGCAATCCCGTGCGCGTTGAGGAGTTCCGTAGCATTCGCGGTACCGATCAGTTGGGGGAGCGCGACGTGGACGGTGCGCTCATGGCCATCAAGCGCGGCGCGAGCTGCCCGCACGATCGCCTGCCGCTCATGGTGCGCGGGCACCGTCAGATTTCGCCGGAGTTGGAGAGCGTGA
>CABURG010000066.1 GCA_902493835.1 uncultured Collinsella sp.
CAAGCGAGACAGCGACCATAAAGGTGTCGAGCAGCGCGGTCGGATCGGTGAGAACGTTGCCCACGCCGTGGCGGATGATGTCGACGCCAAAGATGACGACGCAGATGACGATAACCATGATGGTGAGGATGCGGCTGAGCTCGGCAAGCTTCACCTGCAGCGGCGTGAGCTCTTCCTTGGCCTCGGCCAGGGCGCCGGCGATCTTACCCATCTCGGTGTTCATGCCGGTGCCGACCACGACGGCGCGGCCGCGGCCGTATACCACGGTGGAACCCATGTAGCACATGTTCTTGCGGTCGCCGAGCGGCACGTCGTCGGTGCCGGCGGCGAGCTCGATCACGTTGGCATGCTTCTCGACGGGCACGGACTCGCCGGTAAGGGCGGCCTCCTCGATCTTCATCGTGGCGCTCTCGAGCACACGGCAGTCGGCCGGGACGGAGTCGCCCGCCTCGAGCATGATCACGTCACCGGGCACGAGCTCGGCACTCGGCAGGTGCACGAGCTTGCCGTCGCGCAGCACCTTGGACTGCGCCGCGCTCATCTCCTGCAGGGCCTCGAGGGCCTCCTCGCTTTTAGCCTCCTGGACCACGCCCAGCACCGAGTTGACGATAACGACGAACATGATGATGGCGACATCGGCAAAGTCCGCCTCGCCCTTGACCATGCCCGTGAGCGCGCTGATAACGGCGGCAACGATCAGCATGATGACCATGGGGTCGGCCATCTGCTCAAAGAAGCGCTTCCACAACGGTGTCTTCTCGGCTTCCTCGAGCTTGTTAGGGCCTGTCTTGGCGAGGCGCGACGACGCCTCGTCGTTGCTCAGGCCGAGGTTCTCATCGACGCCCTGGTCGCTGAGCACCTCCGCCGCGGCGGACAGGTATTCCTTTTGCATATAGAGTCCCCTCCTGGGATTCGGGCCACTCAGCAGATTGATGCCCGATCATAATTCCCAGGAGAAGGGCAAGGGCTCATCAAGGCTGCCGTGCTGAGCGGCAGTTGATAGTGGAGCTATGGTACCCCAAAGCAGCGCGTCTAGCCAAAACAATCCAATTGGAAACACGGCTCGGGTGCAACGATGCAGACCGTATGATGTTCAATATTGATAAAACGTTTTTTCTTCGGCGCATCATCAAACTGAAATATCGCCCAGATAGCAGCGGTTAGAACGGTTGGTAAAGTTTTTGCATATACCGTTTTTTCGCAAAAAATGAACTTCTAATTCGGCATACGGTCGATTTTTTGGGGTATTCGGTCGCCATTTCGTTATAATCATCTCAGTTTTATTTCTTATGGTTTATCTATCAGCGCAAGACGATGTCAGATGGAGGTCTGAATGTACAAGCGCACCAAGATTGTATGCACCATGGGTCCCGCCTGCGATAGCGACGAGACCATCCGCGAGATGATCAAGGCGGGCATGAACGTCGCCCGTTTTAACTTCTCGCACGGATCCTACGACGAGCACCACGGTCGCATCGAGCGCGTCCGTCGTATTTCCAAGGAGCTCGGTCTGCCCGTCGGCATCCTGCTCGACACCAAGGGCCCCGAGGTCCGCACCGGCCTTCTGGTCGACGGCAAGAAGGTTGCCGTCAAGACCGGCGATAAGATCGTCGTCACCGCTCAGCCCACGTCCGAGGATTTCCACGGCACCTCTGAGCACATCTCCCTCGACTACCTGGCTCTGCCCTCCGAGGTCGAGAAGGGCTCCCTCATCCTGATCGATGACGGCCTGGTCGCCCTCGAGGTCGAGTCCGTCGACGGCCAGGACATGACCTGCGTCGTCAAGAACGACGGCCTGATCGGCGAGCGCAAGGGCGTCAACATGCCCAACGTCAATATCTCGCTGCCCGCCATCACCGAGCGCGATCGTCAGGACATCCTCTTTGGCCTGACCGAGAACATCGACTACATTGCCGCTTCCTTCATCCGTGACGGCGAGTCCGTCCGCGGTATCCGCGAGCTTTGCCGCGAGAACGGTGGCGAGCACGTGACGATCTTCCCGAAGATCGAGTGCGCCCTGGGCGTCGAGAACTTCGACGAGATCCTCGAGGCTTCCGACGGCATCATGGTCGCCCGTGGCGACCTGGGCATCGAGATCAAGCCCGAGCTCGTTCCGCACATCCAGAAGGAGATCATCGCCAAGTGCAACGCGGCCTACAAGCCCGTTATCACCGCTACGCAGATGCTCGACTCCATGCAGCAGAACCCGCGCCCGACGCGCGCCGAGGTTGCCGACGTTGCTAACGCCATTTACGACGGCACCGACGCCGTTATGCTCTCTGGCGAGTCCGCTGCCGGTAAGTACCCGGTCGAGGCCGTCAAGATGCAGGCCAGCATTGCTCTCGAGACCGAGAAGTACCTCCCGGCTCACGCTCCACTCGAGGTTCCGGCTGACGCTCACGGCACCCGCGTCGTCAACAACGTTGTGGGTATGTCCGCTGTGAACATGGCCACCACCGTTGGCGCCAAGTGCATCACCGTGCCGACGACCACTGGTCGTACTGCCCGCCTGATCTCGCACTTCCGTCCCAACATGCCGATCTGCGCGTTCTCCCGCCACGAGTGGGCCGTCCAGCAGATGATCATGTACTGGGGCGTCATCCCGCACCAGGCAGAGATTACCCAGGGCACCGTCAACGGCACGATCGTCAAGGCGATCGAGACCGCTAAGGAGCTCGGCTACGTCAAGACTGGCGATTTGACCGTCGCTACCGCCGGCGATCCCCGCATGAGCGTCCAGCTCGAGGACAAGGTCTCCTCGACCAACGTCGCTTACGTCGCTCAGGTACGCTAAATCGTACTTGCAAGCAGATTTGCATTGCAAAGGGCCCGGAAGGCATTGCCTTCCGGGCCCTTTTTAAAGACCTTCTTCATATGCCGCTTCATCGATTTGCGTTCAATCGCAAGCCTCTCCGATGCCGAGCGCACCACCGAAGACGCCCTGCGACGGGAGTTGTTGGTCAATTGGGATGAGCTGTTCACCGTCAAGCCGGCCGGCTAGCAGCTAGCGATCAGGGGGGCTGCGGGGACGTCAGAAGCAGCAACGCGAGCCGCAAATCCCGCCTCGGTCAGCTCGATGACCTCGGTAAACGTTGCATCGAAAAACTCCTCGGTTAGCAAGCGATACGGCGGATGATCGGGCTCACCGGGGTTTTCGCGCACGATCTCGTGCATAACGCCGATGGTCTTGAGCACATACTCCTTATGGATGGGATACTGCCCAAAACGCGTCGCCGCAGTATACAGGCGATCGGTCGCGCGCGGAATCGAAACAATGCCGAGCGTCTTGCCGAACCAGTCAAAGTCGCCTTGCTTTTTAATGCGGAACTCCTCGCACGGCTTGCCGCCGTGCGCCTCCAGGTACTGATTCACGCGCGTATTCCATACGGTATCGGCCACGAGGTGAGACCAAACGCCCAGCGTCAGATCGAGCAGCGACTGCGCCACGTCATCGGGCGCGAGCGAAAGCTCGCTAGCACCGGGACCGGCAACCGGCTCGGCATCCTTGTAGCGTTGGGGATAATGCACCCGATTGAGTCGCTCGCGCTCCTCGGCAATCGAGGTCGCGGCAGCTGGCGCACCAACAAGCGCCCCTTTGAGCAGCGGCGCCACATAGGTATCCCAAAACTCATGCTCGCGCGGCTTGGGGATAGGCTCGGGCTTGGCAAAGTGCGTAATGCGGTACGGGATGGGATCGGCGATGCCAGGGACCATATAGCCCACGAAAATATCCGGAACCACGCAGCCAAACAAAAAGGCATTGCGGTCGCGCACGCTATTGGCAAGCGCACCGGTGCGCTCCAGCAAACGCTCCGTCTGAGCGATATGAATGTTCCAGCTTGGCATAGCCACCCCCATAAAAACCTGGATAACTATACCATCACGGCAAAGCCGCGCGGGCGGCTACGCACGCTCTACGCAGCAACTAGTCCGTAGCACCGCTTTCGGTTCCATACGACGGCGAAGGCGCCTCGACCACATGGTGATATCGATCGATATAGATGGCGCGGGCACCCAGGCGGCGCACCAAATCCTGGTGATGCGTGCTCATCAAGACCGTCTTACCCGCCGCGACGTAGGCCAGCAAGAAGTTGACCACGATGTCGCATGAATCCTCGTCGAGCCCATTAGTAGGTTCGTCGAGAACCAAGATATCGGGGTTCATCGATACGACTGCCGCCAGCGCCACACGCTTCTTTTGCCCACCCGAAAGCTGATAGGGCGAGGCATCGACCAGGTCGGCAACTTGAAACAGTTCCATGGCATCGTGCACGCGACGGTCGAGCTCGTCTGCCGGCAGCCCCATCTGCGCGGGACCAAAAGCAACTTCCTCACCCACCGTAGCGCAGAACAACTGGGCGTCGGCATTCTGGAACACAAAACCCACGCGCTGATGGAACCGCTGGGCCGTCGCGGAATCCTTGAGATATGCCGCATCGACCATACACCCGTCAAACAGGTATGCCCCTGCGTCCGCGAGTTCAAGGCCGTTAATAAGACGCATAATCGTCGTCTTACCGCAGCCGTTGGGACCGAGCAGGGCAACGAGTTCACCACGATCGACCTGCAGCGACACGCCATCGACAACCGTATGCCCCGCATAGGAAAACACCACGTCGCGCAACTCAATAAGCGGCGCGCCCTCGGCGCCGCCCGCACCGTTCGTGCCCGCCGCACTATTCATATCAATCGTCAAAACGTCGCCCTTCCCTACTCACATCGACGGCTAGACCGCCCGCGTTACAGTACCGCACACAACACGGCGAGCAACGCCACGCCGACCGCATAGACCGCATCGCGCCAGCCAAAGCCGCTCCGCGCGGGAGCCGGATACGCGCCGGCAAAGCCACGGCAGAGCATGGCCTCGTCCATCGCATGGCTGCATTCCATCGCCTTGATAAAGGTCATGCCCATGATACCCGCGATCGAATCGGTACGCGAAAATCCCTCAGGCGCACGGCCAACGCTGCGCAGCATGACCGATTCGCACAGATTGTGCGCCGTGCGACCCAGCACCTCAATGTGCTTGAGCGCCATATCAAACGTAAAGATGACCTCGTCGGGTAGATGCAGCATCTTGAGCGCCGCCGACATGCGGCTCCAGGTGAGCGTCCACGAAACGCCCAGCACGAGCGACACGTTAATGAACGTCTTAAGCGCAATTTTGAGCATGGCGCCCGTAGCGGAAGCGCCCAGCAGCAGGGCAGGCAGCGCCAAAACCACGGCGAGCCCCGCGGCGCCAAGCGCCGGCACAAAGGTCGCGCGCAGCCCGCGTGCGGGGCGCACGGCAACGAGCACCAACGCGATTGCCGCCATCAACATGAGGTACAGCGGACTCTGCGCCAGGCACACGCACAGGACGCAAACGAGCATCCCCACCAGGCGCACCGGAGCCGAAACGCAAGAAAGGGCGCGGTCGATCATCGACCCGCCCTCGTGCGCGCCTCCACCCAGGCGAACCCGCTCAAGCAGGCTCGCCAGGTGCAGGACATTCTTTTGCATCACACGATGCCGAGCCCCCGCGGGCTCGTATCGCTCCTCGGCCGCAAGCCAGCTAGGCAGCTCGGCTATTGCCATGAGCACCGCTTTCCTTGACCGTCAGCGAGACCAGGCGGAATGCGATGGTGAGCACCGCCACGCCAATCACGCCCGAAAGAATATACATCGCGGCCTGGCCGGCAAAGCCAAGGCCCTGCTCCTCGGAATAGGCCTGCAGATAATCGCCCGTGGGCAGGGCATCGGCAAAGGTCGGGGTATCGAGGCCGACCGAAGCCTGCAGGCTGTCGTCGCCAGCCTCCTGAACGGCGGTCGCGGCGCCCTCGGCGTCCCACTCGCCCCAGGCGTCACCCGTGGCCAGCAGGCCCAGCGGCGTGGCCACGACAAGCACGGCAACCAGGATGAGCGTGGGGACCAGCGAGGTCTTCTTGGCAGCAGCGCCCTCGGCAGCAAGCTGGCCATCGACGGCCTCGGGCCCGACGATAATGCTCGGCGCCGTCTTCTTAATGAAACCGTAGATGGCGGCCGTCGCCACGCCCTCGATCACGCCGGCAACCAGCATATGCGGGATCAACATGGCAGGGATAGCAACAGACAGCGGGAAGGGGCAGTACAGCGGAGCGCCCGAAGCGTTGGTAAAGAGCATCGGCTGAATACCAAACTCGATTGCCGCGCACAGGGCCGCCAGGCACAGGCCGACCCAACCGCTCACGATGGCAGAAACCGAGGTGCCCCAGCTCTTGTCGTGCAGACGGCTGTTGAGCGCACGGAACACGATAGCAGCGACAAACGGCAACACAAAGGCCATGTTAAAGCAGTTGGCGCCAAACGACAGAACGCCGCCGTCGCCAAACAGCAGCGCCTGCAGCGCCAGCGCGACCGAGACAGCGATAGCCGCGGCCTCGGGGCCCAGCAGCAGCGCGATGAGTGCGCCGCCGACGGCGTGGCCTGTGGTGCCACCGGGCAGCGGAACGTTAAACATCATGAGCAAAAAGGAGAACGCAGCGCAAATACCCAGAAAGGCCATATGCTCGCGATCGAGCGTGGCGCGCACTTTCTTGATGCAGTGAACCCATACGGGCACCATCGCCACCGCCATGACGGCATCGGTCTGCGGGGACAGGTAGTTGTCTGGAATGTGCATATACGCCTCCCGGTTGCCGGCGCATGGGATTGCAGCGCCGCTTGAACCATTTCATCAGTGTTACGAGCACGATGATTCGTAACACGCCGCGGGCTATCATAGCAAAACGGCGCACTGCCGACAAAGCAGCACGCCGTTATGTAATGCGCGTGTCATATATGCAGGCTCAGCAGCGCCTTATACCGGCCATAGCAGTCACGTAGGATTCGGCAGCAGCCACCGCTGACCCATACTCCAGCGCAAGACCTAGCCGCGGACCTCGCCGTTTACGCCCTTGCACACCTTGGCGACGATCTTCTGGTGCGCCTTTTCGACCTCTTCGCTGGTGAGCGTGTGGTCGTCGGAGCGATACGTAAGCGCAAAGGCCATGGACTTCTTGCCCTTGCCGATGCGGACCGGATCGCGGTAGACATCGAACAGGCGCACGCCCTCGAGCAACTTGCCGCCGGCGCTGGTAATACGGCGCTCAAGATCCTCGCAGGTCACAGTGTTGTCGACCACGATAGCAAGGTCGTGCTCAACGGCCGGGTATTGCGAGAACTCACGGTAGTTCTCCTGGTTGCGGGCACCCTTGATCAGCTTGTCCAGGTCGAGTTCAAAGGCAACGACGACCTCGTCGATGCCCATAGCCTCGCGCGCCTCGGGGTGGATCTCGCCGACCCAGCCCAGCACGGTACCGCCCGAGAGCACCTCGGCAGCACGACCCGGCTGCAGGAAGGCATAGCTCTCGCCCTCGACGGGACGGAAGCGAACCTTCTCGATGCGCAGCTGGGCGAGCAGTTCCTCAACGATGCCCTTGCCAGAGAAGAAGCGCAGCTTGCGGTACTTCATGTTCCAGGACTGCTCGCTCCACTGGCCCGAGAGCACACCCGCCACGGACTTGGTCTCCTTGGGCAGGCTGGCGTTCTCGCGACCGTGGAACAGGCTGCCGACCTCGTACAGGTGCACGTTGGGCGTACCGTGCGCCTCGTTGTAGGCCACGGACTGCAGCAGGCCCGGCAGCAGCGAACGACGCATCTCGGTCTGCTCGGCTACCAGCGGGTTCATGAGAACCACGGGGCAGCCGCGGCCCTCGGTGGACATGCCAATCTTCTCCAGGTCGCCCGGGGCGGCAAAGCCAAAGGTCGTGGTCTCGTTGAGGCCACAGGCGCGCAGGATCTCGCCGACCTTGCGGGTAAGCTTCTGCTCGCGCGTCAGACCGCCGATGTGGTTCTTGGCAGCCGGAATGGTCGCCGTGACGCGACCCATGCCCCATAGGCGCAGGACCTCCTCGATCAGGTCGATCTCACGCGGTAGGTCGGGACGGAAGCTCGGCGGCGTGACCATAAAGTCCTCGCCGTCGCACTCGACGGTGCAGCCCAGGCGGGTGAGCGAGCGCTCGATAAAGTCGGGCTCGATGTCGGCGCCGCAGATGGCGCGCACGCGGGCCAGGCGCAGCTTGATGCTGTCGATGGTTTTGGGCGCGGGGAACACGTCCACATAGCCGGGGGCGACCTCGCCGCCGGCGATCTCCTCGATAAGCGCGCACGTCACATTGGCGACGTCCACGCAGCCGGTCTCGTCGACCTGGCGCTCAAAGCGGATGGAGGCGTCGGAGATAAGCGACAGGTCACGGCTGGTGTGCGAGGTGCGGCCGGCGTTGAAGCAGGCGCTCTCGACCATCACGTCAACGGTATCGTCCTCGATCTCGGAATCCATGCCGCCCATGACGCCGGCCAACGCCACAGGGCGCTCGCCGTCGGTGATGAGGCCCATGCCGGCGTCGAGCACACGCTCCTCGCCATCGAGCGTCGTGAACTTCTCGTCCTGCTGGGCGGCGCGAACCACCACGCGACGGTGGCCATCGCGCTCGGCAAAGGTGTCGAGGTCAAAGGCGTGCAGCGGCTGGCCGGTGAGCATCATCACGTAGTTGGTGATATCGACGATGTTGTTGTGCGGGCGCACGCCCAGGGCGTTGAGGCGCTTGACCATCCAGTCGGGCGAGGGGCCGACCTTCACGTTGCGCACGATGCGGGCGACGTAGCGGTCGCACAGGCCCTCGTCGGCAATCTCGACCGAAAGCTCGTCGTCGGTCGCGCGGCCGGTCTCGACCTTGATGGCGGGCAGCTCAACGTGGAAATCGCGGTCGAAGATGGCACCGGTTTCGCGGGCCATGCCG
>CABURG010000067.1 GCA_902493835.1 uncultured Collinsella sp.
AAAAACTCTTCTGCATAATAAAAAGAATTCCGCTCCCCCTGTTCGTAAGTAAGATATGGATACGCCTTCAGATCCTCTAACTGTATCTTCGCTTTCACCGCCAGAGGATGTACATTGCTGATAAATACATGCGGCTCTGCTGTAAATAATTCTTCAAAGATCAGGCCATTCTTTTTGATCAGCTTCGTCAGCACTTCTTCATTGTGTTCAGACAGATAGATCACTCCCAGCTCACTTTTTCCATTTGCCACATCATCAATGATCTCACCGGTCTGTGTTTCCCTGAGGATAAAATCATATTTTGCCGCATCATAGGTCTGGACCACATCTACAAAGGCATTGACTGCAAAGGAATAATGCTGGCAGCTCACACTAAAGTGCGGCACCTGCTCGGATGCGCCCTTGTACTTGCCCTCGAGCAGGTCGGCCTGGTCGAGTACCTGGCGCGCATAGCCCAAGAAGGTCTCGCCTTCCTCGGACACAATGACGCCCTTGTTGGTGCGCTCAAAGATGTGCACACCCATCTCGTTTTCGAGATCGCGAATCGACGCGGTAATCGAAGGCTGCGACACAAAGAGCCGGCGCGAGGCCTCGGTAATGCTGCCGCATTCGGCAACCTTAACAACATACCTGAGCTGCTGAAGCTTCATGTCTTTCTCCCTAGACGTTCGTGGCGGCAAGACCCGCCGCGTCCACCTGGCGCATAAACGACGGCATCTCCCCCGTCGCGGCGCAGGCGGCAATCTGATGCAGAGCCTCGGCGACCGCATCATCTGCCGCAGCGCCGATATGCCAGCGCGCCGCCGCCGTAACGACCTCGTTGGCATTAGCGACTGCAACGGAGTTGGGAACGGCATCGATCATGGGCAAATCGTTATCGGAATCGCCAAATACGGCCACCTCGTCGGGCGTCATGCCCAAAGCGCGCGCCAGCTCCAGCGCAGCGCAGCCCTTGTCCCAACCAGCCGGAAGGATGTCAAACAGGCGCACTCGGTTGTTGGGAAACACAAGCGAGAGTTCCGGAACCTCAACGGCAACGCGCTCGCGTAACTCCGCGAGCTCCTCACGCGAACGGGCACTCCAGATATTCGCCTTAAACACCGTCGCGTCATCGACGATGGGACGGCACGGAGCCTCTTCGCCTTTGAGCCACGCATTGCCGCCCGACTCCATAGCGCGACGCACACGCTCGGGATTGCTCGTCACGCAGTAGGCATCGTTGCCCCAAAAGTCATCGCCCAGGCTGTAGACTTTTAGAAATGTATCGTCGGTCTCTTGCTCCAGATAGTCGGCCAAACGCATCAGAGCATCGTTGTCGATTGCGCGCGAGGCGACTACTTCACCGTCGACAAACATCACCTGGCCGTTACAGAACGCACCGGTCGAAAAACACTCGGAACGGTTTTTGAACATCCAGCCCATCGCGGACGGCTGACGACCCGAAACCGGACCAAAGTGCAGACCAGCCGCCTGCATGGCATGAATGCCTTCGATGGCATAGTCGCTGGCGCCATCATGCCCGGCTGGAATCAGCGTATCGTCCATATCGGTCAGCACAAGTTTGATCATAGAGTCCCCCGTCATTTTCACCGTAACCATTGTAGCGACCTGCCAA
The DNA here is from genome assembly GCA_902493835.1 of uncultured Collinsella sp. Classification (GTDB taxonomy): domain Bacteria; phylum Actinomycetota; class Coriobacteriia; order Coriobacteriales; family Coriobacteriaceae; genus Collinsella. The sequence continues at coordinate 1,616 of CABURG010000067.1, forward strand.
ATAGGGACAGGTTTATTTTGGCAGGTTTTATCTGGGAAAATGCAACACCCCTGTTGCCACCTACCAAAATAAACCTGTCCCTATTTGGCAGGTGCGCTAGTATAGGGAACAACAGATTCGATGCGGGAGTGTCGGCGGTGCAAACCACAAGGCTGAGAGGGCATGGGGCCCAATCCTTTGAACCTGTCAGTTAATGCTGGCGTAGGGAGCATGCCGCCTTTACAGGGGCGCTGTCTATGCACAGCGCCCCTTTTCTATGCCAAGGAGGCATGTGCAGTGATTGATTCGGAACAGCTTAAGCAACATATGGTCAAGGCCGTGGAGGAGATTCGCGCCACCAATCCGATGGCAGGCTCCATCACCAACACGGTGACGATCGACTTTGTCGCCAACGCGCAGCTCGCCGTGGGCGGATCGGCCGCCATGGTCTATCTGCCCGACGAGGGCGAGGCGCTCGTTGCCGGCGGCGGCGCCATCTATCTCAACATGGGCACGCTCTTCCCCATCTACGAGCAGACGATTCCCCGCGCGGCGAAGGCGGCACACGACGCCGGCAAGCCCTGGGTGCTCGATCCGGTGGGCCTGGGCATCGGTAGCCTGCGCACCCAGTTGGTAAACGAGCTCAAGCAGTACAAGCCCGCCATCGTGCGCGGCAACGCCTCCGAGATCATCGCGCTCGCCGGCCTATGGGGTCTTGAGGGCGAGGCGGCCGATCTGAGCCGCGTACGCGGTGTCGATACCACCGACACGGTAGATGCCGCCCGCAATGCCGCGGTGGCGCTCGCCCGCTACACCGGTGGCGCCGTAGTCGTCTCGGGCGAAGTCGACCTGATCACCGACGGCACGACCGTGGCCAAGTCCCACGGCGGCAGCCCGCTCATGTCCAAGATCACCGGCTGCGGCTGCTCGCAGGGCGGCGTGCTGGCCGTGTATGCCTGCGCCGCCGATCCGTTTACGGCAGCCGTCTGCGGTACCGCCGTCTACAACGTCGCTGGCACGCGTGCTGCCGCCGTCGCCGATGCCCCGGCGAGCTTTAAGGTCGCCTTTATCGACGAGCTCTACCGCGCGAGCGCCCAGGACATCGCCGATAACCGACTCGAGCTCGAGGAGGCATAAGCCATGTCCGAGCCCGCAACCAATGCCGGCATGAACACGCTCGTCGCTGTGGCCATCGCCCCATGCGGCACCGGCGATGAGCTATCCGCCGAGGTCGCCGAGGTCGTGCGCGTCATTCGCGAGAGCGGCCTTCCCAACCGCACCACCTCGATGTTCACCGAAATCGAGGGCGACTGGGACGAGGTCATGCAGGTCGTGCGCGACGCAACCTTTGTGTTGGCGAGCAAGGGCATCCGCACCGAAGTCGTGCTCAAAGCCGATATTCGACCCGGATTTACCGACACCATGACCGGCAAGCTCGAGCGCATGGAAGCACAGATCAAGAAGCAGGAGGAAGCACGATGAGCATCCGCGACAACCTTGATATCTCGGCCTATCTGGTACTCGGCCCCGAAAACACGCTCGGGCGCCCCGTGGGCGATGTGGTGGCCCAGGCGCTCGACGCCGGCTTTACCTGCATCCAGGTGCGCTCCAAGGTGGCAAGCGCCCGCGAGATCATTGCGCTGACCGGCGACGCCGCGCAGGCAATCGCTCAGGCCGGCAAGACCGGTCAGGTCGCCTTGCTGATCGACGACCGTCTGGACTGTGTGCTTGCCGCACGCGAGCAGGGTATTGCTGTCGACGGCGTGCACGTGGGCCAAAGCGATATTCCCGTCGAGGTCTGTCGCAAGTTGCTGGGCCCCGACGCCATCGTGGGCCTTTCGGCCCGTTGCGAGGAGATGCTCGAGTACGTCAAGACCGCCGACATGAGCCTAGTCGACTACCTGGGCATCGGTCCACTCCACGAGACCGAGACCAAGCGCGACTGCGGACGCGCGGCCGACGGCTCTATCATCACCAAGAGCTTTGAGGACCTGGCCGCACTCCACGCGGCAAGCCCCGTGCCCATCGTGGTGGGCGGCGGCGTCAAGACGGCCGACCTGCCTCAGCTCAAAGCCACCGGCGTCGATGGCTTCTTTGTGGTGAGCGCCGTCTGCAGTGCCGACGACCCCTACGCCGCCGCCAAGGAGCTCGTCGACACCTGGCAGCAGGCGTAAGTCTAGGCCGAGCAGCTGATTCGCAGCTTCATATCTTCAGCAATGGAAAGCACATCCCAGTTTGAGCCTCCATTCCGGGATGCGCTTTCCGCCGAGATGGCGGCAGCAGCCTCTACCCTGCCAGATATGCCTCCAGTGCCGGCAAGGTCGCCTCCGCATCGCGGCGACCAATCTGGTAGATGCGCTCAAGTTCATCGGGCTCGCGACACAGCGACGGCACCTTCACCGATTCGCTCGGACGCACCACAAAGATTTCGCCGGCAGCCTCGCGACGTGCCAGGTCATCGAGCGTGGCATTGTAGACCTCATGCCGATGCTCAAGCGCTGCGACAAACTCCGGATAGTGACGGAACACGCGCCGCAGCATGGGCATCACGCTGTTGGGCTGCTTCACAAAGCCCGCCGGCTGCGTGAGTACCACGATATTGCGGTCATACCCCTGCGCAAACAGCCATGCACTGGGAATGGAATCAGCCACGCCGCCATCCAGATACTTATGCCCGTCAATAGCAACGGGACGCGTCGCCACGGGAATCGCCGACGATGCCCGGATCCACTCGATATCCCTCTCGTCGCCATAGGGCAGGTCGTGGTAGACGGCCTTACCCGTCTCGATATCGGTACACACGCACGTAAATCGCATGGGGCAGGCGCGATACGCCTCCAAGTCGATGGGATCGCGCTCGATGGGCACCTCGTGATAGGCAAAATCGGCATTGAACATGTCGCCGGTTCGCAACCAGCTTGCTACACCCGCATAGCGCTTATCGGCACAATAGGCCTTGTTGTAGCGAATGGCGCGGCCGATCTGGCGCGATTTAAAGTTGTAGCCAAACGCCGCGCCCGCCGAGACACCCACCATATGGTCGCAGGTCAAACCGTGCTCCATCCAAACGTCGAGTACGCCCGCCGTATACATACCGCGGTAGCCGCCTCCCTCGAGCGCAAGCCCCACCGTGCGCGTCATATTTGGCTGTGCCATGCGACCATCTCCGTCCCCGCAAATTTAAACCGGGACAAGTATACCCGTCAACATATACCGCCCCAGTCGCATTTTTCATGCGCACCCAGGCGTTGACGTTTGGCGAATAAAAAACGCCTCGCGGCGTTGACATCCCCTCGCACGCCTATAATATTGTCCACACTTCTCAGTACTTTTCGACAACAAACAGCAGCTGGCAAATAAGATCAGCAATGCAGCGAGGCGGGGGCATGGAAACAAACGAGGTGCAGGGTGCCAAGCCGCAACAGCACAACGAGATCGACCAGCTCAATACCTGTCTCGTCGAGTTGTCGAAGCTCTACGGCGCACAGCAGCCCGAGGCCGAGTGCCTGCTCGCAGAAGCAACCAATGCCGCCGCCCGCCTAAACGACCGCATCGTGCGACTCAAAGCCGATGCCTACATCGATTCGCTCACGGGCCTGCCCAACCGCACCGCCTACGACTATGACATTGCATGTGTTTGGGATCGACAGCTCGAACACACGATTGCCTATATCGATATCGACGGTCTTAAAGTCTGCAACGACCATTTTGGACACCCAGCAGGCAACCGCTACATCATCAAGGTCGCCAACTGCCTTAAGCTGCACTGCCGTCCCGATGAGCGCCTCTACCGTATAGGCGGCGACGAGTTCGTGCTCATCTCTATAACCGATTCGGTTGAGATGCTCAACCAGCGGCTCGAGGCTTGCCGGGCTTCTCTTGCCACCTCGACGTTCGATGATGGCCAGACCCCCATGAGCTACATCTACGGTTGCGCCCACGCCAATCCCCAGGCAGGCGATGTGCTCCACAAGATGGTAGCCGAGGCAGACCGGCGCATGTACGACTACAAACTCGCCAACGCCGCACGCAAACGTATGAATAAAGCGTTCAACGAGCGGTATCACGCACTCGATACCTTTGACGATTTTTTTGACGTGCAGGACCGCATCTTCCAGGCGCTATCGCTCACGGATACCGAACGCTACCTGTTTCTTTGCAACGTCGACACCGATCAGTCCCATTGGTCTCAAAACGCCGTACAGGATTTTGGCTTACCATCCGGAAACGTCTATCAGATGGATAAGGTATGGTCGCAACACATCCATCCCGACGACATCGATGCCTGGCGCCAGGATATCGAAGCGGTGATGTCCGGCAAAAAACGCCGTCACAGCATGAGCTATCGCGCCAAGGATGCAAGCGGCCGATACGTTACTGTCACGTGCTCCGGCATCCGTCTTGACGGCAACGAAAGTGAGCCCACGCTGTTTGCCGGCTCCATTACAAACGCGAGCATTGTCGAAAGTACCGATCCCGCTACCGGTGTGGGCGATGTGCGCGCACTGATAGCGGCTATCGAGAAGCGTAGGGAACTCGCCAAGCCCACCGATTTGGTGGCGCTTAAGTTCGAGAACGTCGACCGTATCAATGCCGCCTACGGTTATCAAACGGGCAACGATGTTCTCATGGAGCTCACCGGGCGCATCCTGTCTCAGCTCCCCGGATCGTCCGAGTTCTTCCGCTCGTATGGTCTGCAGTTTGTTCTTATGTTTGACAGCCAGCCCGACATCGATCTTTCCGATGTTGCCCAAAGGCTGCGGCAAACGCTCATGGCCCCCATCACGGTGCATGACATCGCTATCGTCCCTGTCGCCCATACGGCCTTTGCGCGTTATTCGTCTATCGTCTCGCAGCCGCTCACGGTGCTGTCCGGCCTCAATCGCCGCCTTGACGCCGAGATGCGCAGCGCGGCTCCGACACATCACAGTCCAAGCACTTTGACCCAAGTCGGTGGTTTTGCCGCGTACGACCGACGGGACAAGATGACCGGGCTCATGCGCGGCAATGATTTTCTACACGTCGCCGACACGCATCGTTCCGCGCACCCCAACGAAGACCGCGCCATTGTCGCCATCGACCTGGGACGCATGCGCGTCTTTAACGAGTGGTACGGACGCCAGGCAGGCGATACCCTCATTGCCGAGGTAGGAAGCGCGCTGCAGACGTTACAAGCCGATTGCGGCGGGATCGCCGGGTACTGGGGCCAGGACGACTTTGTCGCCTATCTCCCCGACGACCGCAGGACCATCGATACACTCTACGAACGCATCCGGCGCATCGTCGCCACGCGCGACGACTCGGTCGGCTTTTTGCCCGCCTTCGGCGTTTGCCCCGTAGGTTCAGAAGAGCGCATCAACATTTTGCTCTACGACCACGCAAAGGCCGCGCTCACCCGCGCGCGCCACGATTTTAGAGACCGCATCAAGTTCTTTGAACCCGAGACCTACGCGCAACGCGAGCGCGAGGACCATCTGCTCTCGGCATTCCAGCACGCTCTAAACCAGGGACGGATAACCTTCCACATCCAGCCGCAATGTGACATGGAAACCAAAAAGATCATAGGCGGCGAAGCGCTAGCCCGCTGGAAAGACGAGGATGGCAGCTTTATCTCACCCGGTACGTTTGTACCGCTGCTCGAGCGCAACGGCTTCGCGGTGACGCTCGATCGCCACATTTGGAGCCTCGTTTTTGCATGGCTCTCCGAGCGTTTGGCTCAGGGATTGCCCTGCGTGCCCATCTCCGTCAACATAAGCCAAACCGATTTGATCTCGGTTGACGTCGCCAAGCAGCTCGAACGCCTGGCAATGCGGTATGCCGTTCCCACGCATTACGTTAAGGCCGAAATCACCGAAAGTGCGTATGCCAATAATCCCGAGGATGTTACAACGCTCGCCAGCAAGCTCCGTTCTCTGGGCTTCTCTGTGCTCATCGACGATTTTGGCAGTGGATCGTCGTCGCTCAGCATGTTGCAAAAGATTGACGCCGATGTGATCAAACTCGACGGCCGTTTCATGCCCCTCGAAACCAGTCAGGCAGACAAGGGAGAAAGCATCGTCAAGTCTGTCATCAACATGTCTTGGCAAATCGGCATGTCCGTCATAGTCGAGGGCGTCGAGACCGACAAGCAAATCGCTTTTCTGCATGAACTCGGCGTGCGCTATGTCCAAGGTTTTTACTACTACCGCCCCATGCCGATCAATGCGTTCGAGGAGCTCATTGCCGACAGCGCATCCATTGACCCGCGCGGCATCCTGTTGCAGAACAGCAGCCGTACGCTGCCGCCGCAACATGGCGCCGCCTGTTAACGACAAACGCCTTTAGCCCCCACCGCGCAGCGCAACCAGCGCGCCGCAGCGCCTCGACCCAAGAAAGCAGCGTAGCTATGGATAGCGCCAACAACTATACCGAGACGCTCGAAGAGACCGTCCGCGGCCTTCTCAAACGTCAGGAGGATCTGATCAGGACCGCCTTTACTGACCAGCTTACCGGGCTTGGCAACCGTGGCGGCTTTACCCGTTCCCTCGAGGAGCTCTGGGAGCAGGACACCCCCGTAACCATGGCGTTTATCGACATCGATAACCTTAAGCACTGCAACGACATCTTTGGGCATGACGAGGGCAACCGCTATATTTTGCAGGTAAGCCTCTATCTCAAGCTGTATATGAAGGTAGACGAAGCGGCATTTCGTCTGGGAGGCGACGAGTTTGCCATCCTGTCTACGATTGCAACCGAGGACGACCTCGCCGAACGTCTGGAACGCTGCCGAACGGTCTTGCTCAAAAACAACGATTCCGAGATGCCCCGCTCGTTTAGCTACGGAGTGTCGCATGCCGACCCCGCCCTGGGCGAAGCCCGCAATCGCATGACGCTCGATGCCGACCATCGCATGTACGACTACAAGCTACGTCATGCCATGCACCTCGATCGACGCAATATCACGCAAGTCCACGCCGACGACTTCGAAATAAGCGATCGTATTTTCGACGCCTTTTCGATGCTCAACGAGGGCCGCTATTTCTTTATCGAAAACTTGGACAAACATCGCACCCTTTGGTCACAAGGTGCCTTGCGCGATCTCGGTCTCCCCTCGGAGCATATAGACAACTGCCGCGATTACTGGAAAACGCGCGTCCATCCCGATGACCTTGAGGCCTACATCAACGACATCGACCAAGTCTATAACGGCA
>CABURG010000068.1 GCA_902493835.1 uncultured Collinsella sp.
CCTGCCGATATCATGGCGTGTCCCGAGTCGATGACGGGCGCTTATCTGACCGGTAAACGAATGATCCGGGTGCCTGATGAACGGCGCAAGCCCGGTCGCGGCTGCCTTAAAATTACGGGCGCTCGAGCCAACAACCTCAAAAACGTTACTGCCAAAATCGAGTTTGGTACGCTTACGGTTGTTACCGGCGTGTCGGGATCGGGCAAGAGCTCCCTGGTTACCGACACCATTGCGCCTGCCCTTACGAATGCCATTCACCGCTCGACGCGCCCTGTGGGTCCGTATAAAAAAATCGAGGGCATCGAGTGCATCGATAAGGTTATCGATATCGACCAGTCGCCGATTGGCCGCACGCCGCGCTCCAACCCTGCTACCTATATCGGCCTGTGGGATGATCTTCGCGCGCTGTTTGCGAGTACGCCGGAGTCGAAGGCGCGCGGCTACTCGCCGGGTCGTTTCTCCTTTAATGTGAGTGGCGGGCGCTGTGAGGCGTGCAAGGGCGATGGGCAGATTAAGATCGAGATGCACTTCCTTCCCGATATCTACGTTCCCTGCGAAGTTTGCGGCGGTAAACGCTACAACCGCGAGACACTCGAGGTCACCTACCGTGGCAAGACCATCTCGGACGTGCTCGACATGAGCGTCACCGAGGCGCTGGCCTTCTTTGGGAATATCCCGCAGATCAAGCGAAAGCTCCAGACGCTGTACGATGTAGGCTTGGGCTACGTGAGCCTGGGCCAGCCCGCCACGACGCTCTCGGGCGGCGAGGCGCAGCGTGTGAAGCTCGCCAAGGAGCTTCATCGACGCCAGACGGGCAAGACGTTCTATATTTTGGACGAGCCGACGACCGGTCTTCATTTTGAGGACGTCCGCCAGCTGCTCGATGTGCTGCAGCGCTTGGTCGATGCGGGCAACACGGTGCTGGTGATTGAGCACAACCTTGATGTCATCAAGGTTGCCGACCGCCTGATCGATATGGGTCCCGAGGGCGGTAACGGCGGCGGAACCGTCGTGGTTTCGGGCACACCGGAGCAGGTTGCGGACTGTCCGCAGAGTTATACGGGCAAGTTTTTGGCGCCTTTGCTCAGGCGTGACCGGGAGCGTCAGGCTCAACTTGATGCTCAATAAATAGGCGATTCAGTTTATGGGCGCCATCGACTCCTTGTGATTCGATGGCGCTTGCTGTGCCGAAGTGACGTATGCAGCCGAATTGGACATATACTTAATCTTTGCGTCCGAATGCGAGGGAAAGGATATGTCATGGCAAAGGCTGTAAAGACGCCAAAAACCAATGCGATGCGCGAGCTGGAAAGCGCCGGCATTTCCTATGTTCTACATACGTACGAAGACGATGGTGATGAGTCGGTGGGCCTGGGGGTCGCGATTTCGGAGCAGCTTGGCGAGGAGCCCGGTCAAGGATTTAAGACCTTGGTCTGCGTGACGCCGTCCAACGACCATGTCGTGTGCTGCATCCCTGTTGCCGATGAGCTCGATCTAAAGTCCGCCGCGCGTGCCGCGGGGGAGAAGTCCTTGGTTATGATGCATGTGAAGGATTTGCTTGCGGCGACTGGCTACGTTCGCGGCGGCTGCAGCCCGGTCGGTATGAAAAAACGCTACCGGACGCTCATTGATGAGACGTGTGTCCTTTGGGATACCATTTTTATTTCGGGAGGCAAGCGTGGTTATCAGCTCGAGCTTGCACCCGATGATTTAATTGCATTTTGCGGGGCGACGGTTGCCGCGATTACGAGAGAGGACTGAGCGATGCCGCAGGAAGAATTGAAGCGCGGAGCTCATTTTGCAAAAGAATCTGCGCCTCAGACACCCTCATCCGAAGCTTCTTCGTCGCGAGATGACACTGACGACATGGGCTCGTCGGACTACTCCACGGTTGGTCGTTCCGCCGGGCTTATGACCATCCTGACTATCGTGTCTCGCGTCACCGGTTTTATCCGCACGTGGGCAATGGCGGCCGCTATCGGCATGTCGCTACTCTCGTCCTCCTATCAGGTCGCCAACAACCTGCCCAATATGCTCTACGAACTCGTGATGGGTGGCATGCTCGTGACGGCGTTTTTGCCCGTGTACATGGGCGTGAGGCGTGAGCAGGGTCGCGAGGCCTCGAACGAGTACGTGGGCAACCTGCTCGGCATTCTGCTTTTAGTGCTGGGTGGCATTTCGTTGCTGGGGACCGTGTTCGCCCCGGGCTTTATCTGGACGCAATCGTTCCTTTCGGGTGACGGTGGCAGCATGGATACCGCTGCGTTCATGTTCCGTTTCTTTGCCATCCAGATTCTGTTTTATGGTTTGGGCTCGGTGTTCTCGGGCGTTCTCAACGCACACCGCGACTACTTTTGGTCGACGTTTGCCCCGGTCCTCAACAATGTGATCGTCATTGCGAGCTTTATGTGTTTTGCGCCCGTGTCCGCACAGTTTGGCGAACGTGCCGGCATCATCTTGATTGCGGCCGGTACGACCCTCGGTGTCTTTGTTCAGATGGCATGTCAGATTCCCGCGCTTGGCAAGCACGGCGTGCATCCCCATATCCATATCGACTTTAAGGACCCCGCGCTGCGCCAGACGATTGCGCTCGGTATCCCGACGCTGCTCGCCACGGTGTGCATGTTTGTCTCGACTTCTATCACCAACGCTGCCGCGCTGGTGGTCCAGCCCGAGACGGGTCCTTCCGTCATCGCCTATGCGCGCCTGTGGTACACGCTGCCCTACGCGCTGATTGCCGCCTCGCTTTCGACGGCGCTCTATACCGAGCTCTCTCATGACGCACAGGAGAAGGATTACGACAGCGTTCGCACGGGCATTTCGCGTGGCGTCGCCCAGATGCTGTTCTTCCTGATTCCGTTCGCACTGTACCTGATTGTCTTCGCACGTCCGCTCAATATGATCTACTGTGCTGGCAAGTTCGATGAATCCGGCGTGGCGCTGGTGTCCGAGTACCTTGTCTACCTGGCGCTCTCGCTGCCGCTCTACGGCGTGGTCGTGTTGATGCAGAAGAGCTTCTCTGCCTTGCTCGACATGAAGCCCTATAGCCGCTATTGCCTGTATTCCGCCATCGGCCAGGCCGGCTCGGTTCTGCTGTTTGGCGTTGTGCTGGGCTTCGGTATGCCGGCAATCGCGCTTTCGTATGTCGTCGACTACGTGATCTTGGTCGGCTGTTCGCTGTGGTGGCTGCGTCGTCGCCTGCGTGGCCTTCAGGTCAAATCTATCCTACATGGCGGTTTCTTTGGCCTTTTGCTCGGTGGTCTAGGTGCTGCCGCAGGCGCCGGCGTCATGTGGGCGCTTGAACACTTTGTCGGGGCACTTGGCGGCTCGATTCTGATTACTCTTGGCTACGTTTGCGTTGCGGGTGTCGCCTCGCTTGTTGTTACCTTTGGCCTTGCCGTCGTCCTTAAGATGCCCGAGGTCTCGGCGCTGCTTCGTCGCAAGTAGGTGCGCGTGGCCGGTCACGACAACATACCAACGCTTGCCGAGCAGGTTTCGCGCGTTCCCACACAGCCCGGATGCTACCTTTGGAAGGATGCCAAGGGCGATGTCATCTACGTGGGCAAGGCGAAAAACCTGCGCGCCCGCATGCGTCAATACGTGACACTGCAGGATGAGCGTCAAAAGATCCCGCTGATGATGCAGCTGGTGGCGAGCTTTGACTACATCGTTGTCGAAACCGAGCATGAGGCGCTTGTACTCGAGCGCAACCTGATCGGCCAGTACCATCCGTACTTTAACGTCGACCTCAAGGATGACAAGAGCTACCCCTTTATCGCCATTACAAAGGGCGACCTGTATCCCGCGATCAAATACACGCGTGAGCGTCATAAGCCGGGAACGCGCTATTTTGGACCCTATACCGATAGCCGTGCGGCACGTGAGACGATAGATACGCTGCGCAAGGTTATCCCCATCTGCTCTGCATCCTGTGCGGAGTGGCGTCGTTGTCGCCGTACCATCGAGTCCCACAAGGGCGAGGAAGACATCGTCAATATGATTTGCGCACAAAACGGGCGTCCCTGCTTTGACTACCATGTCGGGCGCGGCCCGGGTGCGTGTGTCGGCGCGATTTCCCCGGCAGACTATGCCAAGAACGTCAAGCGTGTCGAGCGTTTTTTGTCGGGCCATCGCAAGGATGTCGTCGATGAGCTGACCTCCGAGATGACGGATGCCGCCGAGGCGCTCGACTTTGAGCGCGCGGCACGCGTCAAACGTCGTTTGGAGGTCATCAGGGGTCTGGACGATCGTCAGCAAGTCGTTTTTCCCTCCAGTGTCGATATCGATGTCATCGGGTTCTATCGCGAGGAGACCATCTCCGCCGCTTGCGTCTTCGTCGTTCGCGAGGGCCGAACAGTTCGCACCTGCGAGTTCATTCTCGACAAGGGTCTTGATGTTGACGAGGAAGAGCTCCAGTCGGGCTTTCTTAAGCGCTATTACGACGAGACGGCTGATATTCCAGCTGAGGTCAACCTTTCCGTCGAGCTTGAGGATGCGGAGGCGCTGGGGGAGTGGCTTGCGGGCAAGCGTGAGCGTTCCTGCCATCTCCATAGGCCGCAGCGTGGCGAAAAGCACCGTCTGCTCGATATGGCATCCAAAAATGCGCGCCATGCCCTCATGCGCTACATGATGCGAACGGGGTACGCTGACGACCGCACCAATCAAGCGCTGCTGGAGCTCGAAAGTGCGTTGGCGCTGCCATCGCCGCCGTTGCGTATCGAGTGCTTCGATATCTCTACACTGCATGGCACCTTTACGGTCGCCTCAATGGTGGTGTTTACCAACGGGCGCGCCGACAAGAGCCAGTACCGTCGTTTTAAAATTCAGGCCGAATTGGACGAGGCAAACGACTTCGTGTCGATGTCCGAGGTTTTGGGACGACGCTATGCTCCCGAGCGCATGGCCGACGAGCGCTTTGGCTCGCGCCCCGATTTGCTCGTTGTCGATGGCGGTAAGCCGCAATTGACCGCTGCGATCAAGCAACTTGAGGCTCTTGGGCTCGATATACCAGTTTGTGGCTTGGCGAAGGCCGACGAGGAAGTTTTTGTGCCTTGGGACGAGACTCCTGTCGTGCTGCCGACCGGGTCTGCTTCGCTCTATCTAATTAAACAGGTACGCGATGAGTCCCACCGATTTGCCATCACGTTCCATCGCGAATTGCGCGACAAGGCCATGACGGTTTCGGTACTCGATGACGTTCCAGGCGTGGGACCCACCAGAAAACGTGCCCTTATGCGCCATTTTGGCTCGATGAAGCGTTTGCGCGCGGCGAGCGAGCAAGAGATCGCGGAAGTTCGCGGCATACCGGCCGATGTTGCCAAGGCGGTCCACGAGGCGCTCGTTGCATGGAATGCCGAGCGCGCCGAGGCGGCGGCTGGCCATTCCGATAGCTAAACACGAGCCTAAACAACTGATATACATGATTGCGCGATTCTCAACCATTTATTTCGCCATGATTGCCTGCTGGTTTCGGGTTTTATTAACGCTAAAACGTTTGACTAACCCAAGCGAAAACCCTGCTATCCTGCGGGTTGACGAAGACTGATATCTCACCTCGTCGATACATACTGTCTGGCGAATCATTTGTCAATGAATTCGGTGAACGGTAGTAAATACCGTTCAAGCGTATGTATGTATCGGTCGCCGAGCGCGGCACCTCAGTTGGGTTCGTCGGTAGGTAAGGTATATATCGTCCGCAAGTTGCGCGGGGGCAAGTCTAGGTGCTCCCGAGTAAGATTCTCTATTGATAGGAGAAGACATGGCCATCATCAACAAGGGTATGTCCAGGCGTTCGTTCCTCGGCCTCACCGGCAGCGTCGCTGCTGTCGCCGGCCTTGGTCTCACTGGCTGCGGTGGCAGCTCTAGCGACGAGGGTTCCGCTTCCGGTTCCACCGATTCCGCCAACCGTGGCGGCGGCGTGATCACCGCTGGTTCCGCTTACGCTCCGTCCAGCTTCGATCCCGCCAGCACCGGCTCCGCTGTGGGCCTGGGTGCTAACTGGCACGTCGTCGAGGGCCTCTACGGCATCGATTACCACGACTACAGCACCTTCAACGAGCTCGCCACCGACGATCCTAAGTCTGTGGACGACACCACTTTCGAGGTCACCATCCGCAAGGGCGCCAAGTTCTCCGATGGCACCGAGGTCACCGCTGACGATGTCGTTGCCTCCTACACCGCTTGCGCCGCTTCCGCTACCTACGCTCCGTTCTTCCAGCCCTTCGAGTCCATCGAGGCCAAGGACGCCAGCACCGTGACGGTCAAGACCAAGGTCCCCAACTTCTCCCTGCTCAAGGATCGTCTGGCCATCGTCCGCGTTACCCCGGCCACCCAGACCGAGGAGGATCGCGCCAAGCAGCCGATCGGCTCCGGCCCCTGGATGTACGACTCTATCTCCGATACCGAGATCACCTTGGTTCCCAACCCCGAGTACAACGGTGAGTATGCTGCCGAGGATAAGAAGATTCAGTACAGCATCCTGACCGACCCCACCGCTCGCGTTACCGCTCAGCAGGAGGGCTCCACGCTCGTTATGGAGCTCGTTACCGCTGACGCCGTCGACCAGCTCGAGAGCGCCGGCTGCAAGATCGATAACGTTCAGGGTTTCGGCACCCGCTTCATCATGTTCAACGTCGCCAAGGAGCCTTGGAACAACGTCAAGGTCCGTCAGGCTGTCATGTATGCGCTCGACACCGAGAAGATGGTCAGCAACACCTTCGCCGGCCTTGCCACCGCTGCCAGCTGCTACCTGCCCAAGAGCTTCACCAACTATCATGAGGCTTCCACGGTGTACAAGACCGACGCCAAGAAGGCTAAGAAGCTCATCGAGGAGTCTGGCATCACCCCGGGTGCCATCACCCTGCGCACCACCGATAACGAGCAGATTAAGGGCATGGCCGCCCAGGTCAAGAACGACCTCGACGCTCTCGGCTTCGATGTGACCATCCAGACCGATACCTCGCCGGCCACCTACGCTGCCATCGACGGCGGCGAGGCCTATGATATCCTCCTTGCCCCTGGCGATCCTTCCTGCTTCGGTGCCGACCCCGACCTGCTGCTCAACTGGTGGTACGGCGACAACGTCTGGATGCAGACCCGTTGCCCGTGGAAGGAGTCCGCTGAGTGGCAGAAGCTCCACGGTCTCATGGACGAGGCTCTTGCCGCCGAGGGCGACGAGCAGCAGAAGAAGTGGAACGAGTGCTTCGACATCATTGCCGACAACGCCGTTCTGTACCCCGTTGTCCACGTCAAGACCGTCTCCGCTTCCTGGGACGATCCGTCCACTGCGCCCAACGGCGAGGCCCTCGATGGCTTCAAGGGCATCGGCACGACGAGCATGTCCTTCAGGGGCGTCGCGACCGTCAAGGCGTAAGACTCGCTTGAGTCTGTATGCAGGATGTCGGTCGTTGGGACCGTATCCTCATAGTTGAAACAAAGACCCGGGCGGCAACGATGTCGCTCGGGTCTTGTAATGAGTATCCGTACTCATATACCAGTTGGTCCTACCGACAAAAGAAAGGGGAGAGAACGTGAACAACTTGCTACGTTTGATTGGAAGGCGTCTTGTGGCGCTGCCGATCATGGCATTGGGCGTTACCGTCCTGGTGTTCTTCCTTATGTCGTTCTCCAAGACCGACCCCGCCTACACGGCGTTGGGTGACGGTGCCTCGCCCGAGGCGGTTGCCGAGTACCATGAGAAGTATGGTCTGGACGACCCCTGGCCCGTGCGCTACGTGCGCTATATGGGCGATTTGATCCATGGCGACATGGGCACCTATGGTGCTGCTCGCAACTCCGTTGCCAAGCGCATCTCCACGGCCCTGCCCGTCACGATGCAGCTGACCTTCATCGGTCTTGCCATCGGTGCGGTCGTTTCGTTTTTGCTCGGCGTCATCGCGGCACTGTATCGCGACAAATGGCCGGACCAAGTGATCCGCGTCTTTTCCATCGCCGGCTTGGCAACCCCGTCGTTCTGGCTTGCCGTTCTGTTGATCCTGCTGTTCTCTTCCTACCTTAAGGTGCTCCCGGCATCGGGTGCTCTGCCTCACTTCACCACGAATCCGGTTGGCTATCTGGGACGCATGATCATGCCCGCTATCGCCTTGGCATTTCCGCTGACGGGCCAGATGACTCGTATCGTGCGTACCGCCATGGTCGAGGAGCTCGACAAGGATTATGTCCGTATGGCTCGCGGCGCCGGCGTTCCCGAGAAGGTCGTCGTCGGCATCAACGTTCTTCGCAATGCGCTGATCACCCCGGTCACCACCCTCGGTCTTAAGATCGGTTACCTCATGGGCGGCGCCGTCGTCATCGAGGTTATCTTCAACCTCCCCGGCATGGGCACCGCGATTCTGCAGGGCGTTCAGGGCAACGAGGCGAACCTGGTTCAGGGCGTCGTCATCGTCGTTGCTCTTGCCTTCATCATCATCAACATCGTGGTTGACATGCTCTACCTGCTCATCAACCCGCGCATCAGGACGGTGTAGATTATGGTAAAGATTCGAGAGAAGCAAACCGAGCAGCTCGAGAAGGCTGCCTCCAAGGGGCTCAAGCTCGGTGGCTGGAAGAAGATGACGCTGTCTTCTAAGATTGCCGCCGTCGTGCTGGTGCTGGTCGCCCTGACTGCGATTCTGGCGCCCCTTCTTGCCCCCTATAGCCCGGTCGAGATCTTTACGGCTCGCC
>CABURG010000069.1 GCA_902493835.1 uncultured Collinsella sp.
CTCTACAGTCCTGCGCAAGACGGAAAGCACATTAAGTGCTTTCCTTTGCGTGCGGAACTCGCGACAAACTTAATATATTTCGCCGCCCCTCTGCCAAGCTCGGGAGACGACACGTTGATGTCTGCTTAACTCTGCTCGCTCAGCTAATAACTTTGTTGAGGATCCACAATTTGTTGCAAGGTGAACTTGCATTGGGGCGTATCGTCCTCTTCTCGCGCATCGTCAAAATCGAAGATCATGATGGCGCAGTTGGGGAGTTTTGTTGGGAGCTTGAAGCCCTCTGGGGCTGCAGCCTTGATGAATTGGCGGCTGGCGCTGCCGTGGCTTACTGCTAGGAGGGTTTCGATGCCCTCGGCGCCCATGAGATTGGTGAGGGTGGCTACCATGCGTTCTTGCAACGCTTTGCTTCCCTCTCCTCCGAAGGGGACCAGGTCCTCGCCCGGATCCCAGACGTCGGTGGGAAGGGCATCGTGGGGACCTTCTTCGAAGGTGCCGTAGCAGCGCTCGATGATGCCTTCGCAGGGCTCGACTGCTGCGTCCGGGCCGAGGAGCTCGCATGCGACGAGCTGAGCTGTGTCCATGGCTCGGCCTAAGGGTGATGAGGCCACTTTGTCGGGAACGACGTTGTGGGCTTTGAGCCATGCGGCTGCCATCCCGGCTTGCTGACGGCCCAAATCGGTGAGCGGTGAATCGCAGCGACCCTGGACGAGCTTTTTAACGTTGAATTCTGTCTGGCCGTGGCGGAGTAGGTATAGGCGCTTCATGCTCTCCCCTTCTGTATAACTTGCTTTACCGGCGCAGCCCTACTCGTGGGTATGGCCTACGTAGTCTTCGTCGATCGTAATCTTGGCAATCGACTTGGGGTATTCCGATTCGACTCGTTGTGCCAGCGCGTGCTTTACGTCTTCGGCACTCATCTGCAGATCTGAGGGACGCACGCAGTCAAAGATCACGTTGGTGTGCGTAGGACCCGGCACGCAGCGAAGGTCGTGAATCGAAAGGCGGCTATCGATCTCCTGAGCCATTGCGTTAATGCGTAAACGCATGCTCGCCACCTTGGGGTCGTCGGTCACGATGGGGTCGTAATGGAGCGTGACAATCATGCCGTCTTCGTTCCTAAACGCCTGCTCAATATTGTCGAGCGTGTCGTGACTTTCCATCGGGCTGGCTTCGGCCGCCATCTCGGCGTGAGCGCTTGCGAACTTCCTGCCCGGGCCGTAGTCGTGAACCATCAAATCGTGAACGCCCAAAACGCCGGGATAGCTCATGATCTTGTCTCGAATGTGCTTGACCAGCTTAGGATCGGGCGTCTGGCCCAAAAGCGGGCTCACCGTATCCTGGATGAGTTCAAAACCGCTCCAGCCAATATAGGCACCAACGGCAAGGCCGACCCAAGCGTCAAGATTGATGCCCGTCACCTGCGAAACAACTGCGCACGCCAGCACGGCACCCGTGGCAAGGACATCGTTCTTGGAATCCTGAGCCGTCGCATGCAGTGTCTCGGACTCGATACGGTCGCCGAGCTTTTGGTTGAGGGCCGCCATCCAGAGCTTTACGACCATCGAAAGCACTAGAACTGCCACCAGGGCAAGCGAGAACTCGACAGGTTCGGGGTGGATGACGCGCTCGACCGAGGACTTCACCAGCTCAACGCCAATCAGCAGCACGAGTGCCGCCACGACCAGACCCGAGAGATACTCGTAGCGACCGTGGCCGTAAGGATGCTCGGGGTCGGCCGGCTTGCTCGCCAGCTTAAAGCCCAGCACGCTCACGATATTCGAGCTGGCATCGGACAGGTTGTTCATGGCATCCGCAACAATCGAAACCGATCCCGAAACCACACCAATTGCACCCTTCGCAGCACAAAGCGCAACATTGGCGACAATACACACCATGCCCGCTAACGTGCCCACACGCGCACGATCGCCCTGTGCGCGCCCAACAATCCACTCGACCATCTACATCCGCCCCCACGGTACTACCTATATATCTATTGCTCAAACGGATTGTAGTGTAGCCACTTTGTCCTCAAGATACAAAAGGCCGCAGCCCACACGAGCCACGGCCTTGGAACACGACAAAGGGATCGTCCTTTTGTCGCACAGGTTTATGCGCTTACTTCAGCAGCGCTCGCCACTGTTTCGGGCGAATCGCCTCCGTCCCCCGTCGCCTGTCCCTTCGCCGGCACCACGCCAAAGCAGTAGCTCAGCGCCGCAGACACCGCAAATGCCGTACCGCCGGCAGCGCAGCACCACAGCAGGTTCGGGATGCCGCCCGTGGCAAAGCCAATGACCATGAGGACATTCGTCATGCCGATGGTATAGGCCGTAACGTGGCCCACGGCCGCAACAAGGCCTCCGACGGCGCCGCCAATGGCCATGCACGTCAGGCACCTGCCATATTTAAAGCCGCAACCGTACAGCGCCGGCTCGCTTACGCCGCCAAGAACACCCGAGATTGAATAGCCCAGCATGAGCGTCTTCTCGTCCTTATCCGCAACGCGGAGCGACGCGCCGAAGGGCATGCCCCAAACGGCAAACGTTGCCATCGTCGCGGCGATCAGGATGCACGAATCCGTTCCCACACTCATAAACTGCGCATAGGCGAGCGATAGGACAACGTTGCTGACGCCCGCGATCTTAAGGAACTCCCAGCCCGCGGCAAGCCCCATGAGCGTGAACAGCGACACGATGCCACCGGAATTGCCAAGCATAAACATAAGCTGGCCCAACAGCATGCCCAAATAGCTGCCCGCCGGCGCCGTAATACACAGCGAAACCGGAACCATAACAAGCATGGTCGCAAACGGAACAAACGAAAACGCCACGGCCTTAGGGATAACGCGCTGAAAGAAACACTCCACTTGCCAAAGCACGGGTACCGAGATGAGAATCGGAATAACAGTCGTCGTGTAATCGTTGACCGGCGCGGGAAGCAGGCCATACACGGAAGTCATCGATGCCCCCGTCGTCGATGCGGCATCGACGAGCTTAAGCAGATCGGGCGCAATCAATACGCCGCCCAGCATCATGCCCAGCTGCTCCGAGCAACCGAGCTGGCGGGCGGCCGCCCAACCAAGATAAATGGGCAAAAAGTAGTAACCGGCGTTATAGAGCCAACTGTAGAACAGGCGATAGATATCGGAATCGGCAGACCACAGGCCCAGCATGCCTTCGCCCATAATGACGGCGACGGTGCGGAACAACGCCGCGCAGACAATAAACGGCAGCGCCGACATCATGCTTTTGGACAGATAATCCACCACAGCCATGGCGTTTGATGAGACCGTCGTTGTAAACGAGGTGTTAGAAACTTGTGACACAGGAACCCTTTCCCAATGTGACATGCGGACTGTCCCTTTGTCACATCGTGCGATACTGACCGATTGCGCGGTACTTTTCGTAGCGGAGGTTTGTGAGGGTCGCGTCGTCGAGCCGCCCAAGCGTATCGAAGGCATCAAATGCCGAGGACATGACGGCGCCGGCGATCTCCTCATGCGACAGACCTCTATCGTCAACAATGCCGTCGATGATACCGAGCGCCAACAGATCGGGAGCCGTGAGCTTAAGCGCCTCGGCGGCCTCATTCGCGCGCTCGGTATCCTTCCACAGAATCGACGCACAGGCCTCGGGGCTCACGACCGAATAGGCCGAGCTCGAGAGCATCAGGATGCGGTCGGCCACGGACAGCGCCAGCGCGCCACCAGAGCCGCCCTCGCCTGTTACCACCGAGACAATCGGCGTCTTAAGGCCGCTCATCTCCATGAGATTCTGGGCGATAGCCTCGCCCTGACCGCGTTCCTCGGCACCGATGCCGCAAAACGCGCCCGAAGTATCGACCAGGCACAGAACCGGCCGACCAAACTTTTCGGCTTGGCGCATCAGGCGACGCGCTTTACGGTAGCCCTCGGGATGCGCCATGCCAAAGTTGCGGCGCATACGCTCTTTGGTCGTGGTGCCGCGCTCGATGGCGATGACCGTTACGGGGCGCCCGTCCTTCCAGCCAATGCCAGCCACCACAGCGGCGTCGTCGCCAAAGTAACGGTCGCCGTGCAGCTCCACAAATCCATCCAGGCCCAGCGAGATCACCTCGCCCGCCGTGGCGCGATCTGCCGAGCGGGTCTGCTTGACAATCTCGAGCGCGGTTTTTGGCGCCGCCGCGCGCTTGAACAAGTGCCCCAGCTTTTTGCCGCGGCGACCCGTATGCACGATCTCATGCGGTGCCCCCAAGCCGGGCGCGTGCCCTTCGTGCAGCGCCAGCAGCTCGCCTACCGTGAGCGCAATCTCGCCGCGCGGAACAACGGCATCGCAAAAGCCGTGCTCCAGCAAAAACTCGGAGCGCTGGAATCCCTTGGGCAGGCGCTTGTGCATGTTCTGCTCGATCACGCGCGGGCCGGCAAATGCCGTCAGGGCATCGGGCTCGGCCAGGATAATGTCGCCCTCCATGGCGAAGCTCGCGGTTACGCCTCCGGTCGTGGGGTCGGTGAGCACCGTGATATACAGGCCGCCCGCCTCGCTGTGGCGCCTAACCGCCGCAGAAATCTTGGCCATCTGCATAAGCGATGTCACGCCCTCTTGCATGCGCGCACCGCCCGAAACGGTAAAGCCGACAACTGGCAATCCCAGCTCGGTCGCACGCTCAAATGTGCGACAGATCTTCTCGCCCACCACGGAACCCATCGAGCCCATCATAAAGTTGGCGTCCATAAAGAAGAACGCGGTATCGCAACCGCAGATTTTGCCCCTGCCGCACACAACGGCGTCGCGCTCGCCCGAACGCTCGCTCACGCTCTTGAGCTTGTCGGCATAGCCGGGAAACGAGAGGAAATCCTCCGACGCCAGATTAGCATCCCATTCCTCAAACGTGCCCTCGTCGACCGTCATGCGCATGCGCGTACGACCGCTCACGCGGAAGTGTTTGCCGCAACGAGGGCAGACCTCGAGGTTGTCGTGTAGGCGTGCCTCATCGATCACACGGCGGCACTCCGGGCACTTGATAAACACGTGGCGCGCGGGAAACTCGGCGCACGACTCGGTTATCGGCCCCTCAAGGACATTGACCGTCTTCGCTTTTCTATTCATCAGCATAGAGATGCCCCATCAGATCGGTGTGATACATGCCCGAAAAGAACTCGTCGTTTGCCAGCACGTCGAGCTGAAGCTCGCTGTTTTCGCTCACGCCCTCAATCACGAGCTCGCCCAGGGCCGAGCGCATCTTGCGAATGGCGCCGTCACGCGTGGGCGCACACACGATGAGCTTGCCGAGCATGGAGTCGTAGTACGGCGGAACTGTCGCACCGGTAAACATGGCGGAATCCCAGCGCACGCGCGGACCACCCGGCACACGCAACGCGGTGACCGTTCCGCATGACGGCAGAAAGTCCGGCGTCTCGGCATTGATGCGGCACTCCATGGCGTGGTTGCGGACCGGCATGTCCTCCTGCTCAAAGGGCAGAGGCTGGCCGGCTGCCACGCGCAGCTGCCACTTGACCAGGTCGGTATCGGTCACAAACTCCGTAACCGGATGCTCCACCTGCAAGCGCGTGTTCATTTCCATAAAGTAGAAATTGCCGTCGTCCGAATACAGGAACTCGATGGTACCGGCTCCTTCGTAGCCGACGGCACGAGCCAGGTCACGCGCTGCCTTGTGCATGCGGGCACGAATGTCGTCGTGTCCGTCGAGGCACGGCGCGGGGCTCTCCTCGATCAGCTTTTGGTTGCGGCGCTGCACCGAGCACTCGCGCTCGCCGAGCGAAAACACACGGCCCTGCTTATCGGCCATAATCTGCACCTCGACGTGGTGCGCCGGCGCGACGAACTTCTCCATGTAGCACTCGCCGTCGCCAAAAACGGCCTCTCCCTCGGCGCGCGCTTCAATAAAGGCCTTTGCCGCATCTTCCACGCGCTCGACCTTGCGAATGCCGCGACCGCCACCGCCGGCGCGTGCCTTAATAAGCACGGGGCAGCCAATGCGCTCGGCCTCGGCTGTTGCCTCCTCGGGACTTTTGAGCAAATCGCAGCCCGGCACGATGGGCACGCCCGCCGCGGCAGCCGTTCGACGTGCGGCGTCCTTGTCACCCATGCTGTCGATGACCTCGGCCGAGGGGCCGACAAACGCCAGGCCATACTTGTCGCAGTCGCGCACGAAGCTCGCCTTCTCGGAGAAAAAGCCATAGCCGGGATGAATTGCCTTAGCTCCCGACTTTACGGCACAGGTGAGCACAGCATCGTCGTTGAGGTAGCTCTCGGCAAGACGCGGGCCGCCGATGCAATACGCCTCGTCGGCAAGCTGCACGTGCAGCGCGTCCGCATCGGCCGTGGAATAAACGGCGACGGTCTTGATGCCCATATCGCGGCACGCACGGATAACACGGACCGCGACTTCGCCGCGGTTGGCGATGAGCACTTTGTCGAACATGAAGCCTTCCTTAACTTTCGTGCATGAGTGCAAAAGACATATCGGCGCGGCAGCAAACCTCACCGTTGACGCTCGCAGTACCCGTCGCAAAGCGGAACGGCCCGCGCGCACGCGTGATGGAGCACACCAGATCCACCGTGTCGCCCGGGCGCACCGGACGCTTAAAGCGCACCTTGTCCAGACTCGTGTAGAACGGCGTCGCGCCGCGCGCCTCCTCATCGCCCATCAGCAGCACGCAGCAGTTCTGGGCGAGCATCTCGCACTGAATCACGCCGGGGACCACCGGGTTTCCCGGAAAATGCCCCTGCAAAAAGTACTCGTCGCCCGTAATCGTGATCTTGCCGTGGGCCTCGTCGCCCACCAGCTCGGCTTCGTCAAGCAAAAGCATCGGTTCGCGATGCGGCAACAGCTTCTTGAGCTCTTCTTTGTTCATGGATATCACCTATCCGATCCTCATGAGGCAGCCGCCAAACTCCACGAGGTCGCCGTCGGCTACGCAGATCTCGAGCACCTCGCCATCCGCCTCTGCCGTCACCTCGTTGAGAACCTTCATGGCCTCGATGATGCAGAGGGTCTCGCCGGCCTTGACCTTGGAGCCCACGTGCACAAACGGCTCGTCGCCCGGCGCCGGGGCAGCATAGAAAACGCCGACCATGGGAGCAGTCACCTCGGTGCCCTTGGGCTCCGGTGCAGCGGCAGGCGCCTGCGCGACGGGCTCCGGTGCGGCGGCAGGCATGGCGACAGGGGCTACCGCCGGAGCAGTTACTGCACCCGGCATAGGCATGGGCACGGCAACCGGCTGTGCGGCGCTCGCGCGCTCGAGTTCGACCGCGGTGCCATCGGGCTCCTCAACGCGCACGCGCGTGAGGCCGCGGTCCTCCATCACATCGGCTATCTCGGCAAGTCTTTTGGAATCCATGCTCTAGCTCCTCGTATATCTACGCAGCGCGATGGCGGCGTTGTGTCCGCCAAAGCCCAGATTGGTCGAAAGCGCCCAGGTAAGGTCGGCGCGAACCGCTCGATTGGGCGTGTAATCAAGATCGCAGGCGGGATCGGGCGTGTGGTAGTTAATGGTCGGGGGCACCACGCCCTGCTCGAGCGCCATGGCACAGGCCATGACCTCGATAGCACCCGTAGCACCGATCATGTGGCCGGTCATCGACTTGGTCGACGAGACGTGCGCGGCGCGTGCCGCGTCCTCGCCGAGCGCACGCTTAATGCCCGCCGTCTCGGACGAATCGTTGAGTTTAGTCGAGGTTCCATGAGCGTTGATGTAGAGGCCCTCGGAAGGCTTAACGTCGCCCTCGGCCACCGCCAGCGATATCGCACGGGCAATGCCGGCAGCCTCGGGATCGGGGCTCGTGATGTGATAGGCATCATCGGTGTTGCCGTAGCCCACGACCTCGGCATAAATGTGCGCCCCGCGAGCCAGCGCATGCTCCATGCCCTCCAGCACGAGCACGCAGGCGCCCTCGCCCATCACAAAGCCGTCGCGGTCTGCATCAAACGGACGGCAAGCCGTCGACGGGTCAGGATTAGTGGTGAGAGCACGGCAGGATGTAAAGCCCGCAACGGCATCGGGGATGATGGCGGCCTCGGTGCCGCCGGCGAGAATCGCATCGGCATAGCCATGCTTGATGGCGCGGAATGCCTCGCCCACGGCATGGGCCGAGGTCGCGCAGGCGGTCACCACGGGTAGGGTCGGGCCCTTTGCCTTGTGGCGGATTGCGATATTGCCCGAAGCCATATTGGGGATCATCATCGCGATCATATAGGGCGATGCGCGGCGGGGTCCCCGATCGGCGATCGTGTGGACGTTGTCGACGAGTGTCCGCATGCCGCCCACGCCTGAACCCACGTAGACGCCCAGGCGCTCGCGATCGATGGCGCCCTCGACATCAAAGCCCGCATCGTGCATGGCCTCGTCCGACGCCGCCAGGGCAAACTGAACGCAAGGGTCCAGGTGCTTGGCATCACGCTTGCCAAAGTACTCGTTGCCGTCAAAGCCCTTGACCTCGGCCGCCACCTTGACGGCAAACGCATCGGTATCGAAGTGCGTGATCGGACCGATGCCACACGTTCCGGCACACATGGCCGCCCAGGTGGCAAGCGCGGTGTTGCCGAGCGGCGACACGGCACCGATACCGGTGATTGCAACTCTCTGTTCCATCATGGTCTCCTCATCCAAGCCGCTTACCCGGCTTGCTTTCTACATCGCCATTCCGCCGTCGACGCGTATGACTTCGCCCGTAATGTAAG
>CABURG010000070.1 GCA_902493835.1 uncultured Collinsella sp.
CCGCGCCGCCCGGGCAGACGAACCGGGATACAGGCCCGCTACTTGATCTTGGTCGTGCCTGGCGCCAGGTTGGGGTCGGTCTCGTTAGCCTCGGTCTGGAAGTGCTCGGTATAGACGTTCTTGCCGTCGCGGAACATCTCGTAGTACTGCATCTTGGCGTAATCCTCGCGCGCCTTGGTGGCGGCTGCGGCCTCGGCGTCGTCACCGGTGACGTTGGAGGAGAGCGCCCAGCGCAGGCTGGCGTCCTCGTAGCCGACGGAGTTGATGGCGGGCAGCGACTCGCGTAGCGTCATGTGCGCCTTCTGATAGTCGGAAAGCGGGGCGCCGATCAGCTGCATAAGCT
Source organism: uncultured Collinsella sp. (assembly GCA_902493835.1). Classification (GTDB taxonomy): domain Bacteria; phylum Actinomycetota; class Coriobacteriia; order Coriobacteriales; family Coriobacteriaceae; genus Collinsella. Next base: position 344 of record CABURG010000070.1, read on the forward strand.
GCGTGGACAGGTAGTTGGTGGACAGGTCGTCGACCTCGCTCGTCTGGTCGCAACCGGCAACGTCGTAGTTAGCCCAAATGATGTAGTCGGTTTGCCACAGGCGCTCCTGATGCGTAGCGTCGTCCTCGCCGGTAAACCACTTATCGTTGAACTTGGACGGGAAGAACGGCTGGTGATCGCCCCAGAACACCACGACCACCTTACGGTCGAGCTTGCTCAGGGCGTTGAGGAAGTAGCGCAGCGCCTGGTCGGACTGCTCGATGCACGAGACGTACTCGTCGACATCGGACAGCGTGCCGTCCTCGACGGTCTTGGCGTCCAGGTCGGTCGTGTCGATATTCAGGTGCATCTGCTTGTCGACCGGCAGCAGGCCCGTATCGTAGCCCGAGTGGTTCTGCATGGTCACGTCGAAGATAAACTGCGGATCGGCGTTCTGGTCGAGCAGCTCAAGAATCTTGTCGTAGGTCGCCTGGTCGGTCACCATGCCGCGCAGGGTGTCGGCGCCCTGGAAGTCGTTGATGGACAGGAACTGGTCAAAGCCAAAGTCCTTGTAGACGTTCTCGCGGTTCCAGTTGGTGGCGTGGTTGGGGTGCATGGCCGTGGTGGAATAGCCGAGCGATTTGAACTGTTCTGCCAGATTCCCGGTCGTTTCCATGTTGTAGATGGTGTAGGGGTACACGCCCGAGCCCAGGTTGGCCATGGAGTTGCCGGTCATAAACTCAAACTCGGTATTGGCGGTACCGCCGCCGTAGGCGCTCACATAGAGCTTGCCGCGGCTGAGGCAGTTGGACAGGTTCTTAAAGTACTGCGGGCCCTCGTAGCCGGCGCGCATGTTCTGGTAGATGGACAGGTCCGAGAAGGTCTCGTTCATGATGGCGATGACCGTGGGCTTCTCGCTGTCGAACTGCTCCTTTGCGGCGGCGCGCTCGTCACTTTTGGCGGCCTCGGACTTGTCGTAGGCCTTGGCGTACTTTTTGAGTGTGGCCTTGGCATCGTCGACGGAGTAGTCGGCGGGTTTGGGCGGCTTGATGGACTGCGCTGCGCTAATGAAAGCGGGCAGGTAGCCCTCGCGCCAGTAGCTCTCGAGCGGGCGCCAGGTGTAGACAGTGATGCCGAGGGTGTTGTAGTAGTCGATGAGCGTGACGTGTGCGGTCACACCGCCCAGGCACAGCACGGCGACGAGCAGGTTGGTGAGCAGGATGCGCTTGGCGTTGGCGGCGCCCTTCTGACGGTGCGGTGCCACCAGGCCGGCGTACTCGCATAGCAGCATAGCGATGGCGGTAAAGCCCATGGACAGCACGCAGAACAGCGAGATGGAGAAGGTGTAGCCGGTGCCGGCGACCGCGGCGGCGGTGGAGATGGCCGAAAGGTCGCCCGGTTGGATGGGCATGGATTTAAACGTGATGACGAAGAACTCGGCAATGCCCAGGACAAAGAGGGCAAAGGCCAGGACCGCGGGAGCTGCACCGTGGCGCTGGAACAGGAAGAACAGGCCGACCATGAGCGTGGTGATGATGGCCCACTCGAGCAGGATGCACAGGGGGTAGACCCAGGTAAAGTCGTGGTTGGACGAGACCTCCATGCCCAGCAGCGCAAAGACGCCGGCGAGCAGCAGGCACAGGACGGCGGCGACGAGCGGTTTGCCCACAAAGGCGCCGCGCAAACGAGCGAGCTTGCCGGTGGGGGCGGGCGCATCGGCCGAGGCGAACGCAAAGACGCGCGGGGCGATGCGGTCGCGGGCGATACTGGCCCAGGCGCAGCCGGTGAGGATGGCATTGGTCAGGATGAGCATCACAAAGGCGAGCGGCTCGTTTTGAGCGACGAGGCCCACGGTGCCCCAAATAGTCAAAAAGACCTGGAACAGGCCGAAGGCGACGCTCCACCCAAGAGCGCTTTTGGCAACGGTGCCCGACTGAGCGCGAATGGCCTTGGCCTCGCGCAAGACAAGGTAGACGGTCGCCGCAAGACCGACGAGCGAGATGGCGGCAGCGAACATGCTGAGACTCCTCACAAACTAAAACGTACGAAAGCGGGGGTTTACCCGATTGTTACCAAGATATGCGCTGCAATTGGTGTCTGCGCACAACAACCAGCCATATTAACGCGCACGTGTGGCGGTGTGGCGCAATGTAGTGGCGACCTGCGCGATAATGGACGGGAATTACACGGAAACGTAAAGGCTTCTTAAAGAATTAGCGAGGATGAGGCGATGAACGAGCAGGTTTGCAAGGCGGACATGGGCGGCGACGGAGCTGCGGTCGTGGATACGTGCGGCTATCCGGTCGAGACTACGGGCAATGCGGTGCTGGACATTTTGGAGCACCGTTCATCCACGCGCGCTTTTGCGCGCGATGACAACGACCGTCCCGTAGCGGTGACCGACGAGCAGCGGGCGGCGATCTTACATGCGGCGAGTCGCGCACCGTCGGCGGGCGCCATGATGATGTATTCCATCGTGAGCATTCGCGAGCAGGCCAGGCTGGACCGTCTGGCCGACCTGTGCGACCATCAGCCCATGATCGCCAAGGCGCCCTGGGCACTTATATTTGTAGTCGACTATGCCAAGTGGATCGATCTGTTTGAGCATGTGGGCTGCTTTGAGCCCGAGTTTGTAGAGCGCACGGGCAAGTCGCCCCGTCGTGCGCCGGGTCTGGGCGACTTTGCCATCGCGGCGCAGGATGCCGTGATCGCCGCGCAAAACGCCGTGGTTGCCGCCGAGGCTCTGGGTCTGGGGAGCTGCTATATCGGTGATATCGTCGAGAATGCCGAGGAAGTTGCCGAGCTGCTCGATCTGCCGCCCTATACCATGCCGCTGTCGATGCTCATCATCGGCACGCCCCGCAAGGAACGCCCGGCTATTGCGCATCCCGTGGTGAACCTGGTGCACGAGGAGCGCTACTGCCGCGCCGATGCTGCGACCATGGACGCGCAGGTGGCCGAGATGGACGCGATGTTCCGTCCGCATGCCCGCGAGGTAGGCGAGCGCGTGGTGGATATCTACACCCGCAAGCACACGAGCCCCTTTATGGCCGAGATGAGCCGCTCCATGGAGTGGTGGTTCAAAAATTGGCTTGGAAAATGACGAATGTGACAAAGGGACAGTCCCTTTGTCACATTCCATATCGCCGAGGTGGCTTAAAGGCCGTATAAATGTTTATCTAGCTGGGAAAACAGTGCCATTCAAACATGGGCCGATTACCTATAATTCCTTCGAACATTAAAGTTGGGAGGAAACCGGCTTATGGAACAAAAGGCCAAGGAGGCAGCTTCGCACGCTGCGATTCCTGTGAGCATCTCGGCGATGCTCGTCACGCTGGGCGTGGTGTACGGCGATATCGGCACCAGCCCTATGTATGTAACCAAGGCGCTCGTTGCCGGCAACGGCGGCATCGGAAGCGTCACGGAGGAGTTCGTGCTCGGCGCGCTCTCCCTTGTCGTGTGGACGGTCACGCTGCTGACCACCATCAAGTATGTGCTCATCTCGCTGCGCGCCGATAACCATGGTGAGGGCGGCATCTTTGCCCTGTACAGCCTGGTCAAGCGCTGCGGCAAGTGGCTCATCATCCCCGCCATGTTGGGTGGCGCCGCGCTGCTCGCCGACGGCATCCTGACGCCTGCCGTTACCGTTACCACGGCCATCGAGGGCCTGCGCACCATCCCGGCGGTCCATGCCGTGCTGGGCGATGACCAGGGCCGCGTCGTCGCCATTACGCTCGCCATCATCATCGTGCTCTTCTTGGTACAGCGCATCGGTACGGCCAAGATCGGTCACGCCTTTGGCCCCATCATGACGCTGTGGTTCCTGTTCCTGGGCGGCACGGGTCTTTTCTTTGTTTTCCAGCACCCCGCCGTGCTGCTGTGCCTCAACCCGGTGCGCGGCATCGCCTTTTTGCTGAGCCCCAACAACCACGCGGGTATCATGATTCTGGGCAGTTGCTTCCTCGCCACCACCGGTGCCGAGGCGCTCTACTCCGACATGGGCCACGTCGGCCGCGGCAACATCTACGCTACCTGGCCGTTCGTTAAGTGCTGCCTGCTGCTTTCCTATATGGGCCAGGGCGCTTGGCTTATGAACAACGCTGCCAACCCCGAGCTCATGGGCATTGCCGACCTCAACCCGTTCTACCAGATGCTCGCCCCGGGCCTGCGTCCCTTTGCCGTAGGCCTTTCCACCGTCGCGGCCATCATTGCCTCGCAGGCGCTCATCACCGGCGCATTCTCGCTGGTGTCCGAGGCCAGCCGTCTGGACCTCATGCCGCACATGCAGGTCTTCTACCCTGCCGAGACCAAGGGCCAGCTCTACATCCCCATGGTCAACAACGTCATGCTTGTCGGCTGCGTCATCGTGGTGCTGCTGTTCCAGAACTCGGCGCATATGGAAGCCGCGTACGGCCTTGCCATTACGCTGACTATGATGTGCACCACGCTGCTGCTCTTCTTCTACCTGCACGAGGAGCGCAAGCTCAAGGTTGCTCCGTGGATCTTCGCGGCCTTCTTCCTTTTGCTCGAAGGCTTCTTCTTCGTGAGCTCGCTCACCAAGTTCTTCCACGGCGGCTATTTCACCATCCTCATGGCTGCACTCATCATGGGCATTATGGTGTGCTGGTACAACGGCACGGCGGTCGAGCAGCGCCAGTTTACGCTGCTGCCGCTGCGCAGCTACCTGCCGCAGCTCAAGCGCCTGCGCGACGACGACCGTTACGAGCGCATGAGTGACAACGTCGTGTACCTGACCAAGGACACCCATACCGACTACATCGACCGCGATATCGTCTATTCGATCTTGGACAAGCATCCCAAGCGTGCCCGCGCCTGGTGGTTTGTGAATGTCGAGACCATGGACGAACCGCATACCTTTGCCTATTCGGTCGAGACGTTCGGCACCGACTACGTGTTCCGTGTGCATCTGTACCTGGGCTACAAGATCAACCAGCGCGTCAATGCCTACCTGCGTCAGGTTGTTCAGGACCTGGCTGCCACCGGCGAGCTGCCGCCGCAGACGCATGACTACTCGGTCTACAAGGATCCGGGTAACATCGGCACGTTCAAGTTCGTCCTGATTCGTAAGCTTCTGGCGCCTGAAAGCGATGTGGAGCCGAGCGAGCGTACGGCCATCACGCTCAAGTACATCATTCGCCGCGCCGCCGGCACGCCCGCGCGTTGGTACGGCCTGGAGAACTCCAACGTGAGCTTTGAGTACGTGCCGCTGTTCACCAAGTTCAAGGCCGTGAACAAGATGCAGCGCCTGGCTCCCAACGAGCGGCCGTAGTCGACGCTCGAGGTTTGTCTGCGAACGGGCGGGCTTGTGTTGACGGGGATTGAGTCTTGGGAGGAAACCATGGATGCAAAGGTGCTTGACGGTTGCGATCTTGCGACCGAGCTGGTGCGTGAGGTACGCGCCGATGCTGCCGAAGATCGGTTCTTTACGAATCGGGCCAACATGGACATGGCCGACCGCGTGATTTCGATCGTGGTGACGGTGCTTGTCGCGGCGTGCGTGTGCGCACTGCTCGCGCACGTGCTGTTTGTCTAACGTCCGCAGGTTGCAAAGGCTTTACACTTGGAACCACCACAAGGGGAAACCACCACAAAGGTGCCTGTCCCCTTTGTGGTGGTTTTTGTTTTTGAGAGAGGGGCGGAACGCTGATGGACGTCCGTACGGACGGCGATATTGCCGATAGCTTTTGGTGGCGGCGCACAACGCTGACGCGCCGCACTCCTCTGTATGACGCCTGCGTATCGGTGGGGCTGTTGGTCGCGGCGACGATTGTGGGTGCGCTGCTCGACCATCCGGGTCTCGCGCCGAGCATCATGATCGTCTATGTGTTCGCCGTTCAGCTGTGCGCATTCTTTACCTGGAGTCGCCTGTATTGCTTGCTGAGCTCGGCTGCCGCCGTGGCACTCTACAACTTCTTGTTTGTCGACCCGCGCTACTCGCTGTCGCTTATCGACCGCGTCTATCCCGGCATGTTCTTCATCATGTTCGTGGTCTCGCTTGTGTCGAGCTCGATTGCGTTGGCCCTGCGCCGCGCCTTGGCACAGGCTGCCGCCAGCGACCGCCGCACGCATATGGTGCTCGAGACCAACCGCATGCTGCAGCGGTGCGCCGATCAGCAGCAGATTGTCCATGCCATGGCAACGCAGCTGGCGCGTCTTTCGGGCTGTCCGGTCGTGTGGTACAGCGCCGACGCCGAGGGCGATGACCTGCTGCCGCGTGCGACATACACGGCCGTGGGCGATGCCGCGCCGGTGCATGAACTGGCGCCGCAGATGCCGCCGCGGCTCTCGGCGTCCGCCTATGTGGGAACGCCGCTCGATGCCACCTATGGCGGATCGGCGTTTTATGGCATCTACCTGACGGTTCGCACGGGCGACGGCTTCGTCCGCTCGGGCGACCCCGCCTCGGTGGTGGGCGTGCTGGCTATCGTTGCCGAGCCCGACGTGCTGACGCATGAGGAGCGGACACTTGCCGATGCCATCGTGAGCGAAGGCGAGTTGGCGCTCGACCGCGCCCGCGCCATGGAGGCCCGCGAGGAAGCGGCGGTGCTCGCCAAAAACGAACAGCTGCGCGCCAACCTGCTGCGCTCCATCTCGCACGATCTGCGCACACCGCTTACCAGTATTTCGGGTAATGCCGACGTGCTGCTCGACCAGGGCTCGACCGGCACCGCGGTGCTCGATGCCCAGACGCGCCGCGGCCTGCTTCTATCCATTCGCTCGGATGCGCTGTGGCTCAACGCCACCGTCGAGAATCTGCTCGCCATCACCAAGCTCGAGGGCGGTGGTATGCGCCTGTCGACCACGCTCGAGCTCATGGACGATATCGTCGAGGAGGCGCTGCGCCACGTGAACCCTGCCGTGCGCGAGCACGACCTTAAGGTGGTGGCGTGCGATGAGCCGGCGCTCGTCAACGTCGATGCGCGTCTGATGGTGCAGCTGGTGGTCAATCTGGTGAACAACGCCATCACCTATACGCCCGCGGGCTCGCATATCATGATTTCGATTGGCGTCGACGATGGACGCGTGGCGTGCTCGGTGGCCGATGATGGTCCGGGCATCGCACCCGAGGACCGTGAACGCATCTTTGAGTCGTTCTACACCGCCAACCACGGTCTTGCCGACAGCCACCGTAGCGTTGGCCTGGGTCTTTCGCTCTGCCGTTCCATTGCGTTGGCACATGGCGGTAGCATAGAGGTTGCCGCGGCGGACCCGCACGGCTCGGTCTTTACGATTGAGCTTCCTGCCGCCGACGTTTCGTTTGATAAGGAGTAACGCTGTGCCGAACTCTGCCGTAAAACCGCTCATCTTGGTCGTTGAGGACGACCCTGCCGTTCGCAATCTTATTGTTGCCGCGCTCGAGGCGCACGGCTTGCGTCATATGGCTGTGGAGACCGCCCATGCCGCCATCGCCGCTGCCTCATCGCAGGCACCGAGCATTGTGCTGCTTGATCTGGGCCTGCCCGATATGGACGGCGTCAAGGTGGTGGAGTCGGTGCGCGCATGGTCGGGTATGCCGATCATCGTGGTCTCGGCGCGCAGCGAGGATGCGGACAAAATCCGCGCGCTCGATGCCGGTGCCGACGACTATCTGACCAAGCCGTTTTCGGTCGAGGAACTGCTCGCGCGCATTCGCACGACGCTCAGGCGCCTTTCGTATGCGCAGACGGGCGGCGTTGTCTCCGAGGGCTCGTTCGATACCGGTGAGCTGCACATCGATTTTGATGCCGGCATCGCCACGATGGATGGCGAGGAACTGCATCTGACGCCGATCGAGTATAAGCTCCTGTGCCTGCTGGCGCACAACGCCGACAAGGTGCTGACGCACCAGTTTATCCTGCACGAGATTTGGGGCACGGCGACTAAGAGCGACCTGGCGAGCCTGCGTGTCTTTATGGGCACGCTGCGCAAGAAGATCGAGTCCGACCCCGCGCATCCGCGCTATATCCAAACACACGTGGGTATCGGCTATCGCCTGGTCACCCAAGGCTAGATCGCCAACCACCATCCCAATATGAGTTGCGGTGAAATACGGTCTAAATTTGCCTAATTCCAGGCAAAAGGGGGTGCGGACAGAAAGTTGGACCGCGGGGCGGTCCGGACTGGAGGTTCGCATGTACAGCAGGGAGAAGGTCGAGCTCTTCCTCCTGGCGACGGAGGACGGCATGGGGCCGACCG
>CABURG010000071.1 GCA_902493835.1 uncultured Collinsella sp.
ATGGCCACGTGCCAGTCACCGCCGCAGACGGTGGTGGTGATTCCGGCGATCATCGCGTTGACGCCTAAGCCCGACGCGCAGGCGAGCGGGCGGTTGGCGAAGATGCCCATGCAGATGGTCATGATGCCGGCGCCCAGGCAGGTGGCGCAGGCGAGCGCTCCCGCATCGATGCCAGCGCCCGAGAGCACCGCGGGGTTGACGGCGATGATGTAGGCCATCGCCAGGAATGTTGTCAGTCCAGCGCGAAGTTCGGTCCCGATTGTGGACTTGCGCTCACTGACGTGAAAAAGTTCGTCCATGCATACCCTTTCCTTGTTCGGCCCCGAGTTTAGGCCGATTGACACGAACTCAACTACTATATCGCCTTTGAAAGGTTGATGTTCCTCGCATGTTGATGTTCGGCGCTTTGTAGCAGACGGACGGTATTTTTCGCATGAAAATGTGTGGGTACCGTATACTTAAGCAGTTACAACGACCCCTATGGAGGAACGTATGATTAAAGAGCTCTGCCACGACGAGGCTATTCTGTCTCAGCGTTGCGAGGTCGCGACCGTCGAGGACGAGTCGGTGGCACAGGACCTGATCGATACCATCAAGTCGCTCGACGATGCCGGCTGCCTTGCCGCCAACCAGATCGGCGTCACCAAGAAGGTCTGCGTCTATCTGGACGACGCCGGCGAGCCCCATGTGCTCTACAACCCCCGTCTGGTGTTTGGCCTGGGTGCCAGCAAGATGGAGGAGAGCTGCCTGACGCACGAGGAGGTCACCAAGTCCACGCGCTACATCAAGTGCAAGGTTGCCTTTGACCAGATCGTCGACGGCAAGATGAAGGAGTGCCGCCGCGACTATGCGGGCTTTGAGGCACAGATGATCCAGCATATGATCGACCACTGTCTCGGCAAGTTGGTCTAAGGGGATCAAAGCACCGCACCTTGCCGCTCAATCGTCGCTCGCGTACCTTAAGTACGCTTCGCTCCTCTTTCGTGGCAATCTGCGGCACTTTGACCCCTTAGACGACCTGCGGGGTTAACTTGGTTGAGTTTATCCTGCTTGAATAGCCCGGGCATGACATTGTTGTCATGTCCGGGCTTTTGTGTTTAGCGCCTTTTTGTTTGGAGACAATGAAATTAGCAAGAACGTAAAGCTAGGAGGCGCTATGTGTACGAGTATTCGATTTACCGATAATTCTGGCCACATGTATCTGGGCCGCAATCTCGACTGGAGCTTTGACTACGGCCAACAGGTTCGCGTGATGCCGCGCGGGTTTCACATTCCGTATTCGTTTATCGACGACGCGACAGCGGCACACGCGGTGATCGGTATGTGCATCGATTACAAGAACTATCCCATGTTTTTCGATTGCGGTAACGATGCGGGTCTGGCTGTGGCGGGGCTCAACTTTCCCGGCTATGCCGAGTATGCCGAGGGCCCTGTCGACGGCAAGAACAATATCGCGGCCTATGAGTTCCCCCTGTGGGTGGCAGCGACGTTCTCGACGGTCGATGAGGTCGAGGCCGCGCTGCGCGACACGGTGATTGTCGCCAAATCTGCCGGAGAGGGGCTGGGCGTGTCGCTGCTCCATTGGATTATCGGCGACAGCCAGCGCAGCATCGTGGTCGAGATGATGGCTGACGGCCTGCATGTATACGACGATCCGGTCGACACCCTTGCCAACCAGCCGACCTTCCCGTGGCACATGGAAAACCTGCGCACCTATATCACCGCCACAAGCGATTTTCCGCAGACGGCGACATGGCGTGGCGCCGAGCTTAAGCCCTATGGAGCCGGTGCCGGCATGCGCGGCATTCCGGGCGATTGCTATTCGCCGAGCCGTTTTGTAAAGGCGGCGTACCTCAATGCCAATTACCCGCAAAAGGAGAGCGAGACCGAAAACGTCGTTCGCATGTTCCGCTCGCTCGAGGGCGTGGTGATGATCGAGGGAGCGTCCAGGATGGGCGATGGCAAGTTCGAGAAGACTATCTACACCGGATGCTTTAGCGCGCGCACGGGCAATTATTACTACGCGATGTATGGGGATCCGTCGATTCGCTACGTGAGTCTGATGGATGCCGAGGGCGCGAGCCCCGATAGGCTCGTGGTTCCCGAGCCACGTCGTTCGTAGTCGTTAGCTTTACTGCAATGCAAAGCGGCCCTGCGTCTCCGCCAGGGCCGCTTGGTCGATCAGAAGTTGAAGGCAAACATGATGCCGATGACTTTGTCAAGATATATTAAACAAACGGTAGTTTCAATTCATCTTTGGAATAATAGCCGTTCAAGAGCGAATCGATTGGCTCATTTAGATTATATAAAATTCCTTTAGTTTTACTTCCGAGCGGCGCGCCGGGCATCTGGCATCAACGGATTCCCTGTTTTGGCGCTTCGAAGGCACGGACTCCGTTTCGTTAATTTCTGATTAGAAATGCTGAAAATCCAGTCAGAAGCGGGCTGGGGAACGGGGCAATAAAAATGGCTTTCGAAATGAGTCGGCGAAGCTTTTTAACGGCCGGTGGGGCCACAATGCTGGCGGGCACCGCCTCTATGCTTGTTGGCTGCGCGTCTGGAAGCGAAAGCGGCGCGGGAAGCGTGGCTGCCGGCAAGGATGATGCACTGAAGGTTGATAGCGACGGCAAATCGGGTGGCACGGATAGCGACGTTAGCGAATTCTACGAGCACGTTATCTCTGTTTCTGCACTTGCGAAAACATATGCAATCGGAGAGAAGATTGTCGGCGTGGCGATTGAATACGACGTGGATGTCGATGCGTCTTCGGTTGATCCCGGACATGGCGGCATCGGTCAACAGGCTCAGGAAAAGGGGCTGGGATCTTTCTCGGTTTTGGGACGCTCGATTGTCACTGCCTATGTAAACGACAAAGCCGAGCTGAGTGATGAAGGGGGCAAAAGCAAGGGAACGTACGTCATCGTCGAGCTCGATCCAGCAGATGCGGGCGCACAGACGTTGATGTTTCAGATGACGCGTGGGTGCGTAGGCTCAAACGGTCCCGTATCCCTTGATAGCGGTTGCGTCAAAATCGCCCAAATAAAGGATCTCAAGGATTCTGCAGGTAAAAAGCTTACAGGCGACGAGACATCCTCCCGATATCTCGTGGCTTCGACTGTTCTCAACTCCGAGGCAGACAAGTTTGTTGCAGGGACCTACGATGACCCCAAAACTGGATTCCATGCTTCGTTTGCCTTGGCACAGCCTGACGACTACGACAAAGCAAAGAAATACCCCATCACGCTCTTCCTGCCGGATGCGGGGGTAACCACCTGCGATGTGAGGGTGAATCTTCGTCAAGGTCTGGGAGCCCTTGCCTGGGCTGATGGATCACAATTTGTGCTGACGATCGCTGGAACTTGTTGCGATATCGAGACTTGCCTGCATGTAATCGAGGACCTGATCGACCAGGGTTACTCGATCGATCCGGATCGCATTTACGGGACGGGCGAATCTGCCGGGTGCATGGCCCTCATCGAATATGCCTCCAAGCATCCCGATGACAATTCCTTTGCAGCGCTTATGCTCGTTGCCGGGCAAGGCAACATGACTCCGATTGCCAAGACGCCCATGGTGATATTCGTTTCTGAAGACGATTCCAATTCCTATGGCGGCATGACGGATCCCGAGAAGGGTGTCGCGAGTATCGGAATTCCTTATGTTGAGAAGCAGCTGAATTGCGCCTATAACTATGACGGCGAAGGACATACGAGTGGCCTGTGGGTTGATTACGACGCAACGGGAGAGAAAAACCCTTCGGGTAACCAGGAAGGAGCCAAGGCGGCTGGCAGCCAGAAGACGCTCGATGAGCTTATGGTCGAGCTCTCGGATGTCTGCTCCTCGGCCTGTAAACAAGCGGTGACCGATGGGGCGCATGTCGTTTTCCTTCATGTAGAGAAGGGAACTCTCGATAGCACCGACAAGACGGTCCAGGGTGGAAACACTCATAACTTTACCTGGCAATACGCTTATGCGATCCCCGAACTCATCGAGTGGGTGAGAGACCAGTCTCTATAGCCTGCTTCTTTTTCGATAGCATTTCAATGTGGGCTAGGGTTATATGACCGATTGGGGCCAGGCGGTTGTCTAGCCCCGGAAATGCCGAATAGCAGTCTACGATTACGCCCAGGTAAAGCCTCAAAGGTGTTTTACCTGGCCAAAAAACGTAGACAAAAGCGGCCCTGGCAGTTCAACGTGAGGTGCAGGGCCGCTGTCGTTGATTTATGGCGCCGCTAGAAGTTGGCGTCGTTGAGTTGTTCGTTCTCGAGGCCGTCGAGCTGTTGCTGTTCGGGCGTATCGGCGACACTCTCGAGCAGCTCGGTGGGATCGACGTTCATGCTCTTGCCGGCCTCGTTGCCGTTGACCAAGTCGTCCGAGAAGATGTCGACTTCCATTTCCTCGGCCTCTTCGATCTGGATCTCGAGCGGCACCTGGGTGCGCACGAGTTTGACGGCCGGGCGCATGCGGGCAAAGAGCGGTACGTACTCGATGATGATGGCCGAGTTCTCGAGACCATACCAACGTGCCGGGCTTCCGCAGGCGCGGCGGACGGCATACTTGATGGCCATGACGCGATGGTCGTTGCGGTTGATGTCCGTTTCGGGGGCAAGCATCTTGCGCAGCATGCAAAAACGGAAGTCGCCCACGTTGCCGCGCGTCTCGTAGATGGAGTAGGTGTGGTGCTGCGGCGGCAACTCACCCGAGGCCATCAGGTCGCCAACGATCTGGCGCAGGTAGGCGTTGATGCGCTGATTGACCTTAAAGCCCAGGTCCAAGCGCACGCGGAACAGGAAGTCTGTGCCAAAGGTCTCAACGGAATACTCGTGCGTATAGGGCTCGTCGGTAACGTGTACGTTGATGAACCAATATGCCTTGGCGCGCTTGGGGTGCTTGTCCAGGATGGAATAGAGCACGTCGCGGTCGAGCGTGAGCGGGTCGGGGCTGTTGGTGAGGAACACCAGATTGTCGGCGAGCACGGGGTAGGTCTCGTCATTGCGCAGGCGGTTGAGCTGGTCGATGTACTTGGAGACGGGCAGCAGAATCGTCTGCGTGCGCTCGATGGCGGTGCCGCGACGCCACACATACATAAGGCCGAACAGCAGTGCGGCCAGGAAGATCATGACGTAGCCGCCGTCAAAGAACATGGTGAGGCACGAGGCGAAGAAGCACAGCTCAATGGCACCGAAGAGCAGGGCGAAGACGCAGGCGCCCAGCTTGTGCTTGAGAATGCCAGCGATATAGCTCGTCAAAAGCGTGGTGGTCATAAGCATGGTCACGGTAATGGCGAGGCCGTAGGCGCTTTCCATGCGCTCGGAGTTCTGGAACAGCAGCACGATGAAGATGCAGCCGACCCACATGATGTTGTTGACGAGCGGAATATAGAGTTGACCCTTGGTGTCGCTGGGGTAGTGGATGCGCAGGTGCGGCATAAGGTTGAGGCGCGTTGCCTCGGATACCAGCGAGAATGAGCCGGTGATGAGCGCCTGCGAGGCGATGATGGCCGCCACGGCCGAAAGCACAATGGCAAAGGGGCGCAGGGGCTCGGGAAGCATCATATAGAACGGGTTGACGATATCCATCACGAGCAACTGGGGATTGGAATTGTTGGCGAGCAGCCAAGCGCCCTGACCCAGGTAGTTAAGGATAAGCGCCGCTTTAACAAACGGCCAGGATGCGTAGATGTTGGCCTTGCCCACGTGGCCCATGTCTGAATAGAGCGCCTCGGCGCCGGTCGTCGACAGGAAGACGAAGCCGAGCACCATGATGCCCGAGTGGTTGATGGGCGAGAACAGGAACATGACGCCGCGGATGGGGTTGAGCGCGCGCAAGATGGACAGGTTGCCGAGCATGTTGAATAGACCGGCGCCTGCCAGGAACAGGAACCACAGCGTCATGAGCGGACCGAACAGCTTGCCGATTGACGAGGTGCCAGCGCGCTGCATGGCAAACAGGCCACAGATAATGATGATGGTAATAATGATGACGTTAGTTTGCCCGTCACCCAACAGCGCGTGGCCCCACTCGATGGTGCGCAGACCCTCGATGGCCGTGGTAACCGTGACGGCGGGGGTGAGGATGCCGTCGGCGAGCAGCGCCGCACCGCCGATCATGGCGGGGAGAATCAGCCACGGTGCCACCTTGCGTACCAGGCTAAACAGGGCGAAGATGCCGCCTTCGTTGTGGTTGTCGGCCTTCATGGCGATTACCACGTACTTGACCGTGGTCACGAGCGTCATGGTCCAGATGACGAGCGAAAGCGCGCCCAGGATCATGTCCTCGCTGACGGTACCGATGCCGCCGTTGTTGGCGACGATTGATTTCATGGTGTACATGGGGCTCGTGCCGATGTCGCCATAGACGACGCCGAGCGTTACGAGCAGCATGCCAGCGGAGAGGGGGATGGCTCCGTGCCCGCCTTGACCACGCTGGTCTTGGGGGTTTGCCTCCAGTTTGTTGTGTGCCACGTGGACTCCCTTAGACATCCGGTTGTCTGTCTAGGACAGATAATCTTTATGCCGTCTTTATACATACAAGAGCAGTTTGGCACATCAGGTTATTTTAGACAATAATCCCCAGCTGGGGATTATTTATGTACGTAGGTAGCATTTCAAAACAGGGGCTTTTAAGCACGTGCTGTCTGGGCTATGCCAGCCTTGGCGCTTGCGCGTTTGCCGGCGAGTTCGCAAAAAATCGCGCCGCCGATGATAAGCGCGGCACCCATCAGACGGACCGGTGTTATGGCTTCGCCCAAAAGGACGGCGGAGAACACGACCGCCGAAAGCGGCTCGAGGTAGCCGACAACGGCGACGGTCTGCACAGGCAGTTTGGCGACGGCACTAAAGTAGAGCAGGCAACCAATGCCGGTGTTGACGACGCCGAGCATGACGACGGCGCGCCAATCGATGCTTGCGGCGACGCCGGCGGACAGGAATGAGGGTGCACCCTGCGTGATGAGCGTGAGGACCAGCGCGGTCACAAAGGCGGCACTCACCTGGAGCGTGGAGTTCTCGAGGCCTTCGATGTGTGGCGCGCCCTTGCTAGCGATGACCATCAGCGCATAGCAAAATGCCGAGGCGATGCCGCAGGCGATACCTGCAATGGGCATATTGCCGCCTAGACCTTGCGCTGCAATGAGAAAAGCACCGCAAGCAACGGCGATAAAGCCGGCGATTTTGCCGCCGGTCAGCTTTTCGCCAAAGATGAGCGGGGAGAGTGCCATGACAATGATGGGGCCGCAGTAGTACAGCAGCGAGGATACGCCGACGCCGATCGTCTGGTAGGCGCGGAACAGAAAAATCCAGCTGGCGCCCAGCGCAGCTCCCGAGAGGAGGAGGGCTGCGGCTTCGCGGGGGCGAGATGGCGCCTGCAACTTATGGCGTTGGGTGATGGCGAGAATGGTGACAAGCGAGAGTGCGCCCAAAAACGTGCGTAGTAGCACGATATCCGAGCTCGGCAGCGCGATGGCAGCGGCGATGATGCCGTTGAAGCCAAACAATAGCAATGCTGCTAAGTACGTAAACAGTCCGTTGTTCATGCGCTTCCGTCCCCTCTATATCCGAACAAGTTCACAATGGGTGAACTGGCTTTAGAAGAAAAGCGAATATAATGCATAGTTAACATGACAAAAACTCATGCATAGGTGGAGGCGCCTCGTGGAAACGAATATTCAAAAGATGCAGGTGCTGCTGGAGACGGTGCGCGCCGGAAGCTTTACGCGTGCTGCCGAGCGGCTGAGCTATTCGCAGTCGGGCGTGAGCCGTATGGTGGCCGATCTTGAGGCCGATTGGGGCTTTAAGGTGCTCGACCGCGGTCGCGAGGGCGTAGTGCTTTCTGCCGACGGGCGGCAGGTCATGCCGGCTGTCGAGGCGCTCTGTGAGGAATTCACTCGCTTGCAGCGACGGGTGGATGAGATGCGCGGACTCATGCGCGGCAAAATCTGCATCGGTACGTTTTCGAGTGTGGCGACCCACGTGCTGCCGCCAGTGATTGCGCGCTTTCGCGCCGATTACCCGGACGTCGATTACGAGTTGCTGATGGGCGATTACTCAGAGATTGAACAATGGGTGTCAGAGGGCCGCTGCGATCTGGGCTTTATCCCGCATGAGCCCCGAGAAAACGGCATGGCATCGCGGCCTTTGGTGCGCGACGAGTTGATGGCGGTAGTGCCGGCAGGCTCTTTGCTTGCCACGGCGGAGGCCGTCTCTCTTTCCGATTTGGCTAACGAGCAGTTTATTCTGCTAGAACGCGGCACCGATGACGAGATTACGCCGCTGTTTCGCCGCGCGGGCCTGGCGGTGCGCTCTAAGCTGTCGACTTGGGATGACTATGCGATTATGGCTATGGTCGAGGACGGCTTGGGCGTGAGCATTCTTCCCGCGCTCATCTTGCGCCGCTGTCAGTTCGATGTTGCCGTGCGACCACTCGAGGGACATCCCCATCGGCAGATCAATGCGATATATCGCACG
>CABURG010000072.1 GCA_902493835.1 uncultured Collinsella sp.
CGAAGAGGCATTCCCCGATACGACGGTCTACCACGTTACCACCGATGTGATCTGCGACCCCGAGTCGTTCTCGGCGCTCGCCCACCACATCGCGCATATCCACGACATCGAGCTCCCTCCCGACTTCGACGAGCTCGTCTACTCGCGCCGTCTGATGCTTCACATGCTCTTTGGAGCGGACCCGTCCACCTTTGCGCGCGTCTATACCGCCAAGGATGCCGCATGAGCGCGAAGAAGCCACCCCACTTTGCAGGCCTGGGTCGTCGCAAGAAGCTCATCGTTGCCTGCTTGGCCATCGTCTGTGCCCTTGTCGCCGTAGGACTATACGTTTGGCAGTCGCAGCCCGTACCCGAGGCGGGCGCTTCGGTTACGACGGCCGAGGGCAAAACGCGCCAGGAAATCCAAGATGAGCTCGACGCCATCGTCCGCGACAACATGATGACGATTTCGGTCGCGCCGGTCGCTCAGCTGCAGGAGGACGGCAAACTGCGCGTCAACGTGCAAAACGTCCAAGACAATAAATTTCCCCAGCGATTCCGCGTCATCCAAAACGACGAGACCATGTACGAATCCGGTGTGGTCGAGACCGGCAAGACAATCGAGACGTGCCCCGCCGGCGACATCAAAGAAGGCGAGGCGTACATCGAGATCCAGGCACTCGATGCAAAGACCCTCGACAGCCACGGCAATCCGACACGTGTCAAGGTACGGGTTGAGCAAACCGAGAACTAGCCTTCCGGCCGACACGGCACCGCATGCAATTCACCAGCATTCGTCCAATCATCGCGGGGACGGCCCGCGGCGAATAGAAAGGAACGACCATGGACATCACCAGGAACATGAACGGAGTCAGAGCGCTCGTCGTGGGCACAGGGCTCGCGCTCGCGCTCGCAATGGGCGCCGCCCCGACGCCAGCTATGGCAGCCGGGCGCGTTGGAACCACGAAGGTAATGGTCAGGACCGAGATCGACAACGTTGAGTTCAAAGTTCCGACGGTTATTCCCTTCGTCGCCAAGGCCGACGGCACGCTTCAGGGCCCCTCAGAAGACGCGACCACCATCGACAATCATTCGGCCTACGGCATCCATGTCACCAACATGAAGATCGACGCCATGAACACCTGGACCATTGCCGCCGACGCCAAGGCCGGAACCGCGCAGAACTCCATCGACTTTAAGGTCGGCCCCGACGGCGCGCTCCAGAACGCCAGCGCCGCCGCGCAAGGGACGGGCCTCGATCTTTCCAAGAATGCAGCCTTCGACATGGGCTACCAGGGCATTGCCGGCGGCACGGACAAAATCAAGCTCAAGACAAGCGGAAACGTCGCCCGCGTCACGCGCGACATCTTCCGCGTAACCGGCGAAGGCGATCAGGTTGCGACGATCACCTGGACGGTCGAGCCCGGTGCGCACACGGCATAAGGCCGTCGCCCTGGCCGCCGCCGTCAGCATCCTAGCGTTTGGGCCAGCCATGGCCTTTGCCCAGCAAGAACAGGCGCAGGCCGCCACGCAAGTGACGGTCGACCTCTCGGAGCTCGACCGCGGCGACCGCGAGGAACCGTTGGCGCAGACAGGCGACAGACGATGGCTCTTGGCAGCAGGCGCCACAGCAGCAGGCGCGGGAACCGCCGGCCTCGGTCTGCACATCAAACGCAGCCAGAAACAAAACACGGACAGGCCGCACTAAATTAGCTAAGGAGACCCCATGGCATCGAAGAACCTTTTGCCCGTCGTCGCACTCTGCGGCGCGCTCGCAACCGGAACGCCTGTCGCCGCTTGGGCGACTCCCGTCATGGCAGACTCCTTACCAGTAGCCCTAAGTTCCGCACCAAATCCGTCGAGCGCCATTGCGTGCGAGCGTTTTTCGATCGCACAGGCCGTGATCTCAACCTCGGGATGCCTTCGTCGTAATACGGACGGCTCGATAGTCGTGGATATCAAGCGTTCGAACAAGGCAAACGGCTCCCAGGCGGGGTGCGCCGTCTGCACGTGGCGCTCGGTTGTGCTCGATGCAGATGGCGATCCATGCAATTTAGAGGTGCGCATCGACATCGCTTCGGTCGATGACTCGGCGAACGGAGCGAAGGTCGCCTTCGACGGTGCGTTTTTCGAGAAAGGAGGCGGTATATGTCTGGGCTGCGCCGCCGCGAATGCAGACGATGCGCAGCCCACCCTCTCATTCACGGCATCGTTGCGGCTGACCAAAGCCGGTACCGATGTTATCGCGGCGGGAGAAGCGTCCCTGCTGTTCTACGCCGTCAGCACCAAAGACACAGACGCTCATTTCGAGAAGCCAGCCGGATCACTCAGCCTTACACGAGGGATAGAGGCAGGCCCTATTGAAATCGATGCCCACGCGCAAAGCAGGCAACGCATTCTTGCCGACCCGGCGCTTCTCGAAATGGAGTGGAACGGATCCGGAGCCATCGGAATTCTCCCCTCCGCGTTTGATGCCAAGACGCTCCCCCCAAACGACGAACCCATCAACGCAACCATACAAGAAGAGAGCGCGGACAAAGAAGCAGGTGCGGGCGACACACCGTCGCCGACAAACAGCGTCCCAGCTTCTCTCGAAGCGCCGAATGAGCCCGCTGCCGATCCAAACGATCCCGAGCTCGCGGACAGTCTGGGGCTTGCTGATCCTCAAGAGATCGATGAAGGTAACTGCTGCGTGCTTGCCGCGCTCGACCACACAGAGGTCATCGACGCTGCGAACATCGAAGTTGCCGCCGCCAATCAGCCCGTCCGCAAGTCGGCTATCATCGCATTTCCTGAATCCATCGAAGTCGTCTTTTTGCCATCGGGCGAGGTCGTGGCCCCAACACTGCTCACCTTGTTGGGCGCCAAGAATACTCGAAACGAAATTAAAAAGGTCACAGTTGTCGACCCTGCAACCACCGCCAAGCTGCGTCTATACGCCGTTGCTCCAGACGGAGGCAAGACCTTGGAATTCGATGGCGACACACTCCTGGCCTGGCGACGTCTGGACATTATGCAAGACGTCTCGTATCAGATCGAACTCGAAGGGTTTGATCGTGCCCGCGATGCCAATATCATCGCCGCGGCTATTGAATCCCCACAGCGGCTTATGACACTGCGCTTTGAATACTATCCCTATGTCCCGACAACCACCTGAGGCTTAAATGCCGCGCATCATTCCTAATACCACTTATATAACGTATTAGACGAGTCGCGATGTACCTCGCATTTCGTTCTGCTACGATTGCCACGTTGGCATCAATACAGGAGGGCTCATGCCGGGCTTGGGAACAATCATCAACGTTGTGCTTTTAGTTGCGGGCGGTCTTTTGGGATTAGCGGGCGGCCGCTTCATTACACCGCGCATCCAAGACACGCTCATGAAAGCATCGGGGCTGTGCGTCCTGTTTATCGGCCTTGGCGGCACCATGCAAAAGATGCTCCTTATCGATGGGAAGGCGCTGGCGACCACCGGCACCACCATGCTCATCGTCTCGTTCGCCCTCGGCTCGCTCATCGGCGAGGCCATCAACTTGGAGGCCGCCATCGAGAACCTTGGCGAATGGCTCAAGCGCAAAACCGGCAGCGAGGGCGATAACGAGTTCACCAACGCTTTTGTCTCGACTTCACTCACCGTGTGTATCGGCGCCATGGCCATTGTGGGATCGATCCAGGACGGTCTGCTCGGTGACTGGTCAACGCTTGCCCTGAAAGGCGCATTGGACTGCATCATCGTCTGCACCATGACGGCGTCGCTTGGCCGCGGCTGCATTTTCTCCGCCCTGCCCGTCGCCGTGTTCCAGGGGACGATCACGCTGTTTGCCGGCGCACTCTCCCCCATCATGACTACGGCAGCCCTCGACAGCCTTTCGCTCGTAGGCTCCATGCTCATCTTCTGCGTCGGCGTCAACCTCATCCGTCCTCAGACCTTCCGCACGGCCAATATGCTCCCCTCCGTCGTCATCGCCGTCATCTACGCCCTCCTGTTCTAAATCTATCTACGCAGCAGTATCTCGAACACCTGTTTGATGCTGTGCTATGATATGAGGTCACCGAAGCTGCGTTAGGAGAGGAGAAGCGGTGGCCGACCAGGACATCAAGATGCTCATCGAGCGCATTATGGCCGAGGCCCGGACCCATCAGTCCGCCCGCTTCTCAAACGAAATCTACGCAGACGAGCCGATTCTCAAAACCGGCCGACAGATGCAGAATTTCCTCCCCGACCAATACCGCAAGATGCGCGAGATATCGCGCTGGCAGGATGACCCCAAGGGCGGCGCGGGCCGCTGGCTATCGGAGGCCGAGCTTTTCTACCGCCAAGGCTTGCTGATGGCCGACTTTGAGGACGACTGTCCCTACAACGGCACCTTTAAGTCGTACTTTCCCACCTACAATGCCATGAGCGACCGGCAGTTGCGCGGCTACTTTACCTGGCGTGCCCAAGTGCGCCGCGGAACCGTCGAGGAAACGTCTACATCCTTTGCCTTTCTGTATCTCTATGAGCTGATTTGCGGCATTGGCATAGATGATCCGCTCGAAGGTTTTAACAAGATCAAGGCCTTTTGGGATGTCTATCGCGCCTTCGAGCCCGGCATCGACCGGTTTGCGCGCGTGTGGCTGCAGGATTACGCCGTTTTCCACGGACTCGACCCCAAGCTACTTCGCGACTCTAAAACCGTCATGTTCGATAACGCCCTTATCGAGCTACGCCGCGCAGCGCGAGACCTTGTACCAGCACCGGCACCGTCCGGCCAGACCCCTAAGCGTCGCAAAACCTCCGAGCCCACGCTCCCCCTTCCGCCCGATGAGGTGCGCGAGGAGCGACTCATGGCCGCCATCAACGCCCTCTCCACGTACAACCTAAGTAACTCGCGGCTCGACCGCAGCCACCACCGCGATCTGCGCCACGTGGCGTGCGCCGTGTATGTCCGTATGGCGCGCTACTATGACACGCACCGAAAGACCGACATCGTGGCGAGCTTATTTGGGGAGGAGACGGCCATGCCCTACACCATGTTTGCCTCGGCCGTATTCTTTGCGCCCGAGCGCCACGAGGACTGCGAATATCGCCTGGACCCCATTCACATCTACCGCTGCCAAAACGGCTTTTGGGAATGCATGCGAATTCACGGCAGCAGGCAAAAAAGCAGCAAGCTTGGTGAGATGATGCGCGCCTGCGACCAACGCCTACGCCTGGCCCTAGACCCCACCCACCCCCTGAAGGAGGAGAAGGTCCCCAAATATCTGGCCAAGATCATCGATGACGAGATCATGGCATGGCTTTCGTGGGACGCCGCACACCAGCCCATCAAGATCGATATCGATTTGAGCCAGCTGGGGCACATTCGGAGCGCCGCCGCGCAAACGCGCGAAGCGCTTTTAATCGATGAGGAACGCGAGGACGACGCATCCGCAGAAGCCGAGGCAGCGGACTCAGGGCAACCGGAAGCCGAGCCCGTAACCGACGCGATTGTCGAACCGGTCGTGGCACCCATTCGGCAGGACTTGACCGACGAGCCGACCATATCCACCGAACAGTTTGGTGTCGTGGCACCGCTTCTCGCGCCGACGCCCGCGTTCGCAGCTGCTGCGCCCGCTGACGCCACAAACGAACTCGCGCCCGCCGCAGATGCCTTCCTTCGCGCACTGCTCGAGCAAAACGCAGCGCAAGCGACATCGGCAGTGGCGCACTCAGGACAGAGCGAGGACATGCTCGTCGATACCATCAACGAGGCGCTCTTTGACCTGGTGGGCGACACCGTAATTGAATTTAGCGCGGCAGGGCCGCAGATTATTGAGGACTACGAAGCAGACGTGAGAGGATACCTAGACCATGAGTGATACCGCATCCGCAGCACCCCGCGTGCCCAAGCGCGTCGCTGCCGTCATTCTCAACTCGCTCAAGGGCGGCGTGGTCCCGCGCATCGGCCTTCCCTACATTACCGTAGGGCGCGAGGTCGAGATCCGCGCCCTGCTCACCGATCTGAGTCTCATCGCCGACGGTGGTGCGAGCTTCCGCTTTCTGGTCGGTCGTTACGGCGCCGGCAAGAGCTTTTTGCTCCAGACCATCCGCACGCACGCCATGGGTGAGGGATTCGTCGTCGCCGATGCAGACTTATCCCCCGAGCGCCGTCTGCAGGGCGGGCAGGGGCAGGGCCTTGCCACCTACCGCGAGCTCATACGCAATATATCGACCAAGACGCGCCCCGAGGGCGGTGCGCTCAACCTTATTCTTGATCGCTGGGTCGCCTCGTACGCCGACGTCGACGAGTCGGTTGTCAATGCCCAACTGGCCCCGCTCGAGGAAATGGTCCACGGCTTCGACTTCACCCGCATGCTCCGCCGCTATCGCACGGCCGTATCCGAGGGCGACGAAGAAGCCATGAGCCGCGTGACCAAATGGATCCGCGGCGAATACCGTACCAAGAGCGAGGCTCGCGCCGAGCTGGGCTCCTCGACCATCATCAGCGATGACGACTGGTACGACTACGTTAAGCTCATCGCGCGTTTTTTGGTCTGCAGCGGCTACAAGGGTATGTTGGTGCTCATCGACGAGCTCGTGAATCTGTATAAGATTCCCAACGCGATCACGCGCCAGTACAACTACGAGAAGATCCTGACCATGTACAACGACACACTCCAGGGCAAGGCGCAGTACCTGGGCATGATCATGGGCGGCACGCCAACCTCCATCGAAGACCGCCGCCGCGGCGTGTTCTCCTACGAGGCCCTGCGCAGCCGACTCGCTCAAGGCCGCTTTGCACGCGAGGACCTTAAGGACATGCTCGCGCCCATCATCCGTCTGCAGCCACTCACCTACGAGGAGCTGCTGGTGCTGATCGAAAAACTCATGCAAATTCACGCCGGCTACTTTGGCTGGACGCCCACGCTTACCGAGAACGACTTGGTGGACTTCCTCAAGATCGAGTTCGGTCGTGTGGGAGCCGACACACATCTGACGCCGCGTGAAGTCATTCGCGACTTTATCGAGCTGCTCGACATCCTATGCCAGAACCCCGACGCCAACGTAGCCGAGCTGCTGCAAAGCGTCGGCGGCGACGCGCTGGTGCCGGCAGCAGCAACAGGCGACACCGGCACCGCAGGCGGCGACCGTAACTTCGCCGAATTCACCATCTAACCTGCCAAAAAGGGACAGGTTTATTTTGGCAGGTTTTATCTGGGCGAACGTTGAGACTGTAATGCAGCAAGCCGTTGCCAGCCGCGTTGAGAGATTCGTTTTTGAGAGGAGGCCCCGTGAACGCCTTTGACCGCTACGCCCCGTTTATCCAAGACTTCATCTACTCCCACGATTGGGAGAGCTTGCGCTCTATCCAGGTTGCGGCGGCAGACGCCATCTTTAACACACAAGACAATGTGCTCCTAACGGCATCCACAGCTTCCGGCAAAACCGAAGCGGCCTTCTTTCCCATCCTGACCGAGTTTTGGGAGAACCCGCCCGCAAGCGTTGGTGCCCTCTACATTGGCCCCCTCAAGGCACTCATCAATGATCAGTTCGTCCGTCTCAATGACCTGTGCGAAGAGGCCGATATCCCTGTCTGGCACTGGCATGGCGATGTCTCGCAGTCGCACAAGGCTAAGCTCATCAAAAAACCGAACGGCATCTTGCAGATTACGCCCGAGTCACTCGAGGCGCTCTTAATCCATAAGCACATGGCGATCCCGCGCATGTTTTGCGACCTGCGCTATGTGGTCATCGATGAGGTCCACTCGCTCATGCGCGGCGACCGTGGCGGGCAGACGCTCTGCCTTATCGAGCGACTCTCGCGCATGGCCGGCGTGCAACCTCGACGCATTGGCCTTTCGGCCACCATCGGCGACCCCGAGCGCACGGGTGCCTTTCTCTCACAGGGAACGGGGCGCGACTGCGTTATCCCACGCTTTGAAGAGCCGCGCCGCGTGTGGCGCATCTCCATGGAGCACTTCTACAACTCGGGCCCCCAGGCACAGCAACGGGGATTCATGGGCACAGGTCCTCAAGAGGCCGAAGTGCTTGCGTGCGAGCGCATCGAGGCGGCGGCATCCGCGGCACTGCCCGCCGGCGCCCAAGACATGCGTCACAGCGGACAGCTCACACAAGAGGAGCGCCGTCAACGTCGTGAGCGGGCACGGGGCAAGGCCACTCCCAAGGACCGCCAAGCTTCCTCGGCCCCCGAGGGCGAAGTCGACATCCCGCGAGCGACCGAGCAGGCGCTTCTCAGCCCCACCGACACAGCACCAGACAACGCCGACCCCGGCATGGGCTATATCTTCGAACACACCCGCGGCCGCAAGTGCCTGGTCTTTGCCAACTCGCGCGAAGAGGCAGAGGCCGTATGCTCCATGCTGCGTTGCTACTGTGAGAGCCGGCACGAGCCCGACCGCTTTCTCATCCACCACGGCAATCTTTCGGCATCGCTGCGCGAGACGGCAGAAGAGCTCATGCGCGACGAGGAACAGGCACAAACGACCGTCACCACCTCTAC
>CABURG010000073.1 GCA_902493835.1 uncultured Collinsella sp.
ACCTCGTGTACTATCGTGAGGAGCGGATCAAGAAGTCCCTCGGGTGGCTGAGCCCGATGGAGTACCGCAGGAAGCTTGGATACGCCTAGGCGCGGTCCAAGAAATCGTCCGCACCCCCTTTTGATGGCTAAACAGGAACTATTTCACCGCAACTTTGTTTTTATTGGTGTAAAAGGCGGGTCATGTTTGGCGGCGGGTTTGTTATTCGTTTGTAAAGCCGAGCCGCGCTTGCGGTAAGGGTCTATCAGATGCCCGTAAGAAACCGCAGTTGGCGCGGGCGCTGCCCGGTCGGGGCCGTATCTTTCCAAACAGCAAAGCGGGCAGGGTGCCCGCGATTCGCATGTATGAAAGGAAGATCATGCTCGATCAGGCTTATTCTCGTCGTCAGTTCCTCGGCCTCGCTGGTGGTCTTGCCAGCTTCGTGGGCCTCGGTCTCGTTGGTTGCGGCGGCTCCGGCGCATCCGACGCCGCTGACAAGGGTAGCGCCGCTGCTGCCGAGTCCGTCTCCGGCGAGGTGACCTACGACGGTGCCTCCTCGTTCCAGGCTCTCGTCGAGGCCGCTGCCGAGAAGTTCATGGACGCCAACCCGGACGTCTCTGTCTCCGGTTCGGGCAACGGTTCGGGCAAGGGCCTGACCGCTGTCGCCGCCGGTACCGTTACCATCGGTAACTCCGACGTCTTCGCCGAGACCAAGCTCGAGGCCGACCAGGTCAAGAACCTCGTCGACCACGAGGTCGCCGTTGTGGGCATGGGTCCCGTCGTCTCCAAGAACGTGACGGTCGACGACCTGTCCCTTGAGCAGCTCAAGGGCATCTTCTCCGGCCAGATCACCAACTGGAAGGAGGTCGGCGGCGACGACGCCACTATCGTCGTGCTCAACCGCAAGGCCGGCTCCGGTACCCGCGCCACCTTCGAGGCAGCCGTCTTTGGCGACGAGGCCATCGACTTTAAGGGCGACGCCGAGCTCGACAAGTCCGGCGATGTCCAGACTCAGATGGGCAGCACCGACAACGCCATCTCCTACCTGGACTTCTCGCACTTCGATGACTCCAAGTTCAACGCCATCAAGGTCGAGGGCGTGGAGCCCAAGAGCGCAAACGTCACCGACGACTCCTTTAAGATCTGGGCTACCGAGCACATGTACTGCGCTAAGGACGCCGACGAGGCTACCAAGGCCTTCCTTGAGTTCATGCTCTCCGACGATGTCCAGGGCAAGCTCGTCGAGGAGCAGGGCTTCATCCCCGTCTCTGCCATGAAGGTCGTCAAGGACGCCAGCGGCAAGGTCTCCGCTAAATAAGTAATCGCCCCGGAAAGGTTTGCAATGGCAAAACAGCTGCCAAAGCGCGACCTTGAGGACGTGGGCCTGGGCGTCACGGGCGCGTGCGTTGCGCTCGTGACGCTTGTCGTTGCCGCGCTCATCTTTATGGTCGCCCAAAAGGGCCTCTCGGCTTTTCTCAAGGACGGCGTTTCGGCCGTCGAGTTCTTCACCGGCACCAAGTGGGACCTGGCCAACACGGCCGAAAACGGCCTGCCCTATACCGGCGCCCTGCCCCTGATCGTCACCTCGTTTGCGGTCATGGTGCTCTCCACGCTCATCGCACTGCCCATCGCCATCGGCTCTGCCATCTTTGCAGTCGAGATTAGCCCTAAGTTTGGTTCCAAGGTCTTTCAGCCGCTTATTGAGCTTTTGACCGGCATTCCCTCGGTCGTCTTTGGCCTGATCGGTTTTCACGTGGTTGTTGGCCTTATGAAGAGCGTTTTCCACGTGAGCACGGGCCTGGGCATCTTGCCCGGCGCCATCGTGCTGGCCGTCATGATCCTGCCGACCATGACCACCCTTTCGGTCGATGGCCTGCGCGCCGTGCCCGACAGCTACCGTCAGGGCTCGCTCGCGCTGGGCTACACCCGCTGGCAGACCATCTGGCACGTGGTGCTCAAGTCCGCCATGCCGTCGCTCATGACCGCGGTCATCCTGGGCATGACCCGTGCCTTTGGCGAGACGCTCGCCGTGCGCATGGTTATCGGCGGCATCGAGGCCATGCCGACGTCGCTGCTGTCGCCGGCGTCCACCATCACCACCACGCTCACCACGTCCATGGCGGTCTATGCCGAGGGCTCGGCCCAGGACGATGTTCTGTGGGCGCTCGGTCTGCTGCTGATGGGCATGAGCCTCATCTTCATCCTGATCATCCACCTTATCGGCCGCAAGGGGGCGAAGGCTCGTGGCTAGTACGCGCATCCATATCGACGAGGCGAGGTTCGGGCGCGTCCAAAAGCAGGACCGCATCGCCACGGGCGTGCTGACGGCGATCGTCGCCATCGTCATGCTCATCGTTGTCTCCATGGTGACCTATATCCTGTTCGAGGGCATCTCGACGCTGTTCCAGCCGGGCTTTCTCACGCAGCCCGCGCGCGCCAACGGGGCCCAGGGTGGCGTGCTCTATCAGCTGTTCGACTCGTTCTATCTGCTGCTGATCACCCTAGCCATCTCGGTGCCCATCAGCCTGGGCGGCGCGGTCTTCCTGGTTGAGTACGCGCCGGACGGACCCATTCGCGACGTTGCCTCCACCGCCATCGAGACGCTGTCCTCGCTGCCTTCCATCGTCGTCGGCATGTTCGGATTCCTGGTGTTCTCAGTGCAGCTGGGCTGGAAGTACTCCATCATCTCCGGCGCCGTCGCGCTCACCATGTTCAACATCCCCATCCTGGTGCGCGTGATTCAGCAGGCGCTCGAGGACGTGCCGCAGACCCAACGCGATGCGTGCCTGGCCATGGGCCTCACCCGCTGGGAAGCTACGCTGCACATCCTGATCCCCGAGGCCATGCCCGCCATCGTGACCGGCATCGTGCTTTCGGCCGGCCGTGTGTTTGGCGAGGCCGCGGCGCTGCTCTTTACCTCGGGCATGAGCTCGCCGGTGCGCCTGAACTTCTTGAGCTTTAACCTGTCGAGCCCCACCTGCGCCTGGAACGTGTTCCGTCCCGGCGAGTCGCTCGCCGTGCATATTTACAAGATCTATGGCGAGGGCAGCCCCGAGGCTCAGCAGATCGTCTGGGGCACCGCCGCACTGCTGATGATCTGCGTGCTGCTGTTTAACGTAATCGCCCGCATCGTGGGCAAGCAACTGGCAAGGAAGATGACGGCCGAATGAGCGAGATGAATGTAACGCCCGCAACCGAGGCGGCCACGTCCGAGACCCAGGACTTCCTGTCGAGCGTGGGGGAAAGCGAGAAGCGCGTGCGCGTGAGCGGCAAGGCCGTGAGCGACGAGGTCGTGCTCTCCACCAAGGACGTCAACGTGTACTATGGCGACCACCATGCGCTGCACAATACGTCGCTCGACTTTCACAAGGGCGAGATCACGGCGCTCATCGGGCCTTCGGGCTGCGGTAAGTCGACCTTCTTGCGTAGCCTCAACCTCATGAATCGCGAGATTCGCGGCTGCCGCGTGGAGGGCGAGATCAACTACCGCGGGCGCAACGTGAACACCAAGACCGAAAACACCTACGAGCTGCGCCGCTCCATTGGCATGGTGTTTCAGCAGCCCAACCCTTTTCGCAAGTCCATTCGCGACAACATCACGTTTGCGCCCAAGCGCCACGGTATCACTGACCGCGACGAGCTCGACCGCATGGTCGAGGAGAGTCTGCGCGGCGCGGCGCTGTGGGACGAGGTCAAGGACAAGCTCGACAAGAGCGCCTATGCGCTTTCGGGTGGTCAACAGCAGCGCCTGTGCATCGCGCGCACGCTGGCGCTCAACCCCGACGTGATCTTGTTCGACGAGCCCTGCTCGGCGCTCGACCCCATCTCGACGCTGGCGATCGAGGACCTCATGTCGTCGATCGTTGCCGACCGCGCCATCGTCATCGTGACGCACAACATGGAGCAGGCGTCGCGTGTGTCCAACCGCACGGCGTTCTTCTACATGGGCGATATGGTCGAGTACGACGAGACTGACGAGATTTTCCAACGGCCCAAGGATAAGCGGCTGAATGATTACCTCACCGGCATGTTCTCCTAGTCCGGGACATGCTTGAGGCCCGCGGCGGCCACGGTTGCCACGGGACTGATTGGAGAGGCGGGTCATCTCTTTTGCGAGATGGCCCGCCTTTTTGTGTCGTGTGCGGCCCGCCTTTTCGCTGCTATCATGGACAACGTTGAATTTCTACGAAGGAGCAGGGCATATGGCGATTCTTTTGGGATGCGATTCCGTCAGCCTAGAGTTTCCCACCAAGCATATTTTCGATAACGTGACGCTCGGCGTGGGCGAGGGCGACCGTATTGGTATCGTCGGTAAAAACGGCGACGGCAAGTCGACGCTGCTGAGCGTGCTCGCCGGCACGCTGGAGCCCGACGACGGCCGCGTGACGCACCGCCGCGGCACCACGATCGGCCTGCTCGGCCAAAAGGACAACCTGGTCGATACCGACACCGTGCACCATGCCGTCGTCGGTGACACGCCCGAGTACGAGTGGGCCTCGAGCCCGCGTACGCGTCAGATCCTGGCCGGCCTTATTAGCGATGTGTCCTGGGAGGGCACGGTGGGCGAGCTCTCGGGCGGTCAGCGCCGTCGCGTGGACCTCGCGCGCCTGCTGATCGGCGACTACGACGTGCTCATGCTCGACGAGCCCACCAACCACCTGGACATGCGCACCATCAACTGGCTCGCGCGTCACTTAAAGGCCCGCTGGCAGCGCGGTCAGGGCGCCATGCTCGTGGTCACGCACGACCGCTGGTTCTTGGACGAGGTCTGCACCAGTATGTGGGAGGTCCACGACGGCCAGGTCGATCCCTTCGAGGGCGGTTACTCCGCATATATCCTGCAGCGCGTGGAGCGTGACCGCATGGCCGCGGTTACCGAGGAGCGCCGTCGCAACATGGCGCGCAAGGAGCTCGCGTGGCTGAGCCGCGGCGCCCAGGCGCGTTCCACCAAGCCCAAGTTTCGCGTTGATGCCGCTCGCGAGCTGATCGCCGACGTGCCGCCCGTGCGTGACGAGCTGGAGCTCAAGCGCCTCGCCGTGAGCCGCCTAGGCAAGCAGGTTATCGACGTGGTCGACGTGGACGCCGGCTATGCGGATGCCGGCGGCGCGCCCAAGCAGGTGCTCTCCGATGTGACCTGGCTCATTGGTGCGGGCGACCGCTATGGCCTTTTGGGTGAGAATGGCGCTGGCAAGTCGACGCTGCTTGACGTGATCCAGGGCAAGATTGAACCCACGCGCGGCCGCGTGAAGATTGGCCAGACAGTGCGCTTTGGCGTGCTGTCGCAGCAGCTCGAGGAGCTCGAACCCTACATGGGCGACACGATCCGCGAGGTGCTCGGCAACTATAAGAAGTACTACGTCATCGACGGCAAGGAGACTTCGCCCGAGAAGCTCTGCGAGCGCCTGGGCTTTACGACGCAGCAGCTCTGGAGCCGCATCGGCGATCTTTCGGGCGGCCAGCGCCGTCGCCTGTCGCTGCTGCTGACAATCCTGGACGAACCCAACGTGCTCATCCTGGACGAGCCCGGCAACGACCTGGATACCGACATGCTGGCGATTGTCGAAGATCTGCTCGACGGCTGGCCCGGCACGCTGATCCTGGTGACGCACGACCGCTTCTTGATGGAGCGCGTGACCGACCAGCAGTGGGCGCTGCTCGACGGCCACCTGACGCATATGCCCGGTGGCGTGGACCAGTACCTTCGCCTGTGCAACGCTACCGCCGAGGGCGAGCCCGTGGGCGCGCCGAGCGCCAAGACCGGCACGTTCGACACCGGTGCCGCGGCAGCTGCGGCCGAAAAGCCCAAGTCGAGCGGTCAGCCCAACGGCCTGTCCAACGCCGAGCGCCAGAAGCTCCGCCGCGAGGTGAGTTCGCTCGAGCGCAAGATGGAGACGCAGCGCACCCGCGTTGAGGAGGCCGAGGCAGCAATGGCCCAAGTCGATCCCACCAACTACACGGCGCTTGGCGAGCAGCAGGCAAAGATCGACGAGGCTCACGCTGCCATGGACGAGCTGGAGATGGCGTGGCTCGAGGCGAGCGAAAAGCTCGAGGGCGAGGAGTAGGCGAGAATGATCAAAGCCGCGTTTTTCGATATCGACGGCACGCTGCTGAGCTTTAAGACCCACCGGATTCCGGCGTCGGCGCAGCAGGTGCTCGACAGCTTTCACGAGCAGGGGATTGCGTGCGTGATCGCCACGGGCCGTCCGACCTACCAGATGCCGGACTGGCTGTTCGACCTGGGCTGGGATGCGTACATTACGCTTTCGGGCCAGCACTGCTTTGATGCCGAGGGGGTTTACCGCAGCTGCCCGATCGATTCGGACGACGTCGCGGTGATTGTGGACCAGGTGGCGCAGGGGCGCTACGACTCGCTGTGCATGCAGGGCGAGAACTCGTTTGTGAACCGCCTGTCCGAGCGCGTGGTGACGGCTGGCAGCAACGCGGGAATCGTCTACCACGAGGAGCCGTTTGAGCACGCCTTTGACGCACCGGTCTACCAGTTTTGCGCCTTTGTGGACCCGGTCGACGAGCATATCGTGACCGACGCCGTGTCACATTCGCTCACCACGCGCTGGTGCGACCTGTTCTGCGACATTATTCCCGCTAACGGCGGCAAGGACCTGGGCGTGGCGGCGACGCTCGAGCGGCTTGGTATCGACGCGAGCGAGGCGATTGCCTTTGGCGACGGCGAGAACGACCTGTCGATGTTTGCCGCCGTGGGCACGAGCGTGGCCATGGGCAACGCACAGGACACGGTGAAAGCTGCGGCGACCTATGTGACGACTGCCGTGGACGACGACGGCATCTACAACGCCGCGAAGCACTTTGGCCTGTTATAGCTGCGGCTCGGCACTTGGGGACGTTCCTTTCCTGCCGGCAGCTGGGGACACTCCTTGCGGGGCGTCCCCATTTTGTTTTCGTCTCGCACGTTTTGTGAAACACGGCTAACTTTTAGGCAAAGTAGTAAGACATGGGCAACTTTTGCGGTAAAGTAAGCTGTGAAAGTATCCAAAGGCTAACTAGCAATCATCGCGAAAGGCGGCCCATGGCCCTACGTGAATCCGGAGAAGACTATCTCGAATCGATCTACGTTCTGTCGGAACGTCAGGGCATCGTGCGCTCGATCGACGTTGCGGAGTACCTCGGCGTAACCAAGGCGAGCGTTTCCAAGGCCATGGCGACGCTGGAAAGCAACGGCTATGTCGAAATGGGCAAACGAGATGTTCATCTGACAGAGCGCGGTCTGGAGGTCGCGCGCCAAATGTGGGAGCGCCACTGCTTTTTCGTGGGGCTTTTGGAGGATGCAGGCGTATCGGCCGAGGTGGCGTCGCAAGAGGGCTGCCACATGGAGCACTGCCTGAGCGAGGAAAGCTTTGAGAAGCTAAGATCGATGCTGGGGCGGGACGGTGCTTCGGCGCCAACAATGACCGACTAGCACTCCCGCAGCGGCGCGCCTCCCGCGCCGGAACGGTGCGGGACAGCGACCGAGACGAGTGGTCCCACCAACTAAGTCCAACTCAGACAAGGAACCCCACCAGCAAGCGATGCCCAAGAACCGCCAGCTGTGTCAACGCAGATCGGGGCCGGGCTTGGTTTTGAAAACACTCCGCACTGATAATTTCTGTATTGAAGACGTCGATGATGCACCCGTATACCATTGACGTCGACACCATCAGATGCGGACCGCGCGGTGACCCCACATTCCGCTGGCGCCCACAGGGCTGCCCTCGTTTCCTGACATGTCCCGCGCGGGCCGCGGCGAGCCGAGACCGCCGCATGACCTAATAGGAGCATGGAGCGATACCGCGGACCCGAACAACCGCATTCTATCGCGCCCCGTCAGTGTGCCGTCTGCCCGGTCCAGGCGAGCACGGAAAGAACGGAGCGAGACATGCAAAACGAATCGATACCCGACGCCCGCGGGCCGGTCTTCTGCGGGGTCGACACCCACGCCGACTCGCACTGGCTGTGCGTCCTCGACTGGAGGGGCCGCAAGGTCCTGTCCCGCCAGTTCCCCGCCGACGCGGCGGGCTACGAGGCGCTCGCCGGGGCGATCGCGGCGGCCGGGGAGCCGGCCTGCGTCGCGATGGAGGGGACGTCGTCCTACGGGGCGGGCCTCACCAGGCACCTCGCGTCGCTGGGGATGCCCGTGCGCGAGGCGCTCTCCCCGGCGAGGACGCAGAGGAGGCGCCCGGGGCAGGGAAAGTGCGACGAGGCGGACGCGGAGAGGGCCGCCCGCGCGGCGATGTCCGGCTCAAGGCTCGGGACCCCCAAGAGCCAGGACGGGTGGGTCGACGGGGTGCGCTGCATGCTCGCGGCGCGCTCCGGGGCGGTGAAGGCGCGGACCTCGGCGATCAACACCGCGAGGTCGCTGCTCACCACCGCGCCGGAGGGGCTCAGGTCGAGGTTCCGCGGGATGGCGGGGCCGA
>CABURG010000074.1 GCA_902493835.1 uncultured Collinsella sp.
CGCACCAACGTGGAGGGCACCTTCCGCCTGCTGGAGGCCGTCCGCAAGCACGGCATCCGCTACCACCACGTCTCCACCGACGAGGTCTACGGCGACCTCGCGCTCGACGACCCGGCGAAGTTCACCGAGGAGACGCCGTACCGCCCGTCCTCGCCGTACTCGAGCACCAAGGCCAGCTCCGACATGCTCGTGCGCGCCTGGACCCGCACCTACGGGCTTCGCACCACGATCTCCAACTGCTCCAACAACTACGGCCCCTACCAGCACGTGGAGAAGTTCATCCCGCGCCAGATCACGAACATCGTCGACGGCG
The DNA here is from genome assembly GCA_902493835.1 of uncultured Collinsella sp. Lineage (GTDB taxonomy): Bacteria > Actinomycetota > Coriobacteriia > Coriobacteriales > Coriobacteriaceae > Collinsella. The sequence continues at coordinate 314 of CABURG010000074.1, forward strand.
TGCGCCCCAAGCTCTATGGCCGCGGCGAGAACGTCCGCGACTGGATCCACACCGAGGACCACTCCTCGGCCGTCTGGGACATCCTCACCAGGGGCCGCATGGGGGAGACCTACCTCATCGGGGCTAATGGCGAGAAGAACAACATCACGGTCCTGCGCATGATCCTCACGGCCATGGGCCGCGACCCCGAGGACTTCGACTGGGTCGCCGACCGCCCCGGCCACGACCGCCGCTACGCCATCGACTCCACGAAGCTCCAGCGCGAGCTCGGCTGGAGGCCGGCCCACACCGACTTCGCCGAGGGCCTCAAGGCCACCATCGACTGGTACGTCGCCAACGAGTCCTGGTGGCGGCCGGCCAAGGAGGCCACCGAGGCCAGGTACAGGGCCCAGGGCCAGTAAGACCGCATCCCGGCGAACCGCGCCGCGGGGCGCCCGCGCGGGGCCGCAGGGCATGGGGATGACCCTGCGGCCCCGCGCGGGCGCCCCCGGTTACCCAACCTCTTCGATAGGAGCTTTTCCCACATGGCAGACATCGCATTCGAGAAGGACCTCTCCGTCGCCGAGACCGGCATCGGGGGCCTCAAGGTCGTCGACCTCGCCGTCCACGGCGACTCGCGCGGCTGGTTCAAGGAGAACTGGCAGCGCGCCAAGATGTGCGCCCTGGGCATCCCGGACCTCCGCGTCGTCCAGAACAACATCTCCTACAACGACAGCCGCGGCGTCACCCGCGGCATCCACGCTGAGCCCTGGGACAAGTTCATCTCCGTGGCCCGCGGCAGCGTCTTCGGCGCCTGGGTGGACCTGCGCGAGGGCAGCGCCACCTACGGCAAGGTCTACACGACCGTGCTCGACCCCTCGAAGGCCATCTACGTGCCGCGCGGCGTGGGCAACTCCTTCCAGGCCCTGGAGGACGGCACCGCCTACACCTACCTGGTGGACGCCCACTGGTCGCCGGAGCTCAAGAGGACCTACACCTTCGTGAACCTCGCCGACCCCGAGCTCGCCATCGAGTGGCCCATCCCGCTCGACGAGGCCACCGTCTCCGATGCCGACCTCAACCACCCGATGCTCAAGGACGTCGTCCCCATGGCGCCCAAGAGGACGCTCGTCACCGGCTGCAACGGCCAGCTGGGCCATGCGGTGCGTGCGCTCGCCGAGGAGCGCGGCGTGGCGAAGGACTTCGACTTCTGCGACATCGACACCTTCGACATGTCCGACCCGGACGCCTACTCAAAATACGACTGGTCGCTTTACGGTACCGTGATCAACTGCGGCGCCTACACGGCCGTGGATAAAGCGGAGACCCCCGAGGGCCGCGTGACCGCCTGGAAGGCCAACGCCGCCGGTCCCGCTCTTCTCGCACGCACCTGCGCCGAGCACGGGATCACCCTCGTCCACGTGTCCTCCGACTACGTCTTCGACGGCACCGCCGAGGTGCACGACGAGGACGAGCCCTTCTCTCCGCTGTCCGTCTACGGCCAGACCAAGGCCGCCGGCGACATCGCCGTGGCCGGGTGCCCGCGCCACTACGTCATGCGCAGCTCCTGGGTCATCGGCGAGGGGCACAACTTCGTCAAGACCATGAGGGGGCTGTCCGACCGCGTCGCCGACCCGGAGGATAAGCTCACGCAGGTCACGGTCGTTGACGACCAGCTGGGCCGCCTGACCTTCACGCGCGACATGGCCGAGGCCATCTTCCACGTGCTGGGGACGCACGCCCCCTACGGCACCTACGACTGCACCGGCTCCGGCACCGTCAAGTCCTGGGCCGATATCGCCCGCGCCGTCTTCGAGGCCGCCAACGGCAACGGGGACAGGGTCGTGCCGGTATCGACCGCCGACTACTACGCGAGCGCCGAGGGCCCCGTCGCCCCGCGCCCGGTCCACTCCGCGCTCGACCTGTCCAGGCTCGAGGCTGCCGGCTTCCACATGCCCGACTGGGAGGAAGAGCTGGGGGAGTACATCAAGACGCTCTAGGCGCTATTAACTTTTCGAGAGTAAAAGTCGCCGTTCTTTAACGGCGGCTTTTCTTGTTGGTGGCTATCTGCGCAGTGGTGCCAATAGTATTTTGCGGAAGATCTACCTCTCGCTTGGCTTGGAAGTAGGGTGGCCGGGCTGGTCGTCGTAGGCGTATTTGCTGTACACGTTGACCTCCCACTGCTTTTTTTCGACCTTTGCTACAGAATCTAGGATGAAGCCGGTCGCAAGGCTCAGGCCGCACAGGAACATAAACGAGGCGGCGAGCATAGCGGTGGGGAAGCGCGGGACGAGGCCGGTCTGGAAATATTCGACAACGATGGGCATGCCCAGGGCGAGGCCGAATACCGCGAACAGAAGCGCTACGAGGCTGAAGAACTTCAGCGGGCGGTAGTCCTTGAACAGCGTGCCGATCATCGCAACGACTTTAATGCCGTCGCTCACTGTGTTGAGTTTGGACTCGGAACCCTCGGGACGGTCGCGGTACTCGATGGGCACATCTTTGATGCGCCAGCGGTGGTCGACGGCGTGGATCGAGAGCTCGGTTTCGATCTGAAAGCCCTCGGAAAGCACTGGGAAGGTTTTAACGAACGGGCGGCTCATGGCGCGGTAGCCGGTCATGACGTCATCGAAGCTGTAGCCATAGATCCACTTGATCATGGCGCGGACCAGATTGTTGCCAAAGCCGTGGAAGGCGCGCTTGTTTTCCTCGGCGTAGGTGCCGTTTGAAAGGCGATCGCCTACGGTCATGTCGGCCGTACCGTTAAGGATGGGCTCGCAGAGGGCCTTGGCCGCCTCGGCGGGGTAGGTGTCGTCGCCGTCGACCATCAGGTAGCAATCGGCGTCGATGTCGCGAAACATCTGGCGGCATACGTTGCCCTTTCCCTGACGGGGCTCAAAGCGGACCGTGGCGCCGTGCTCGGTGGCGATGCGTGAGGTATCGTCCGACGAGTTGTTGTCATAGACATAGACCGTCGCTTGCGGAAGCTCGCGGTGAAAGTCGTCGATGACTTTGCCGATCGTGGGCGCTTCGTTGTAGCAGGGGATGATGACGGCGATGGATTCAGAATTCACTCAATGCTCCTTATACGTTCAATCCTTGAAAGTATAGCCGTTTGGGCTTGGCATCCTAAGATGTGGGTTAGTTCTCCAGTTTTGTTGCGCGAATCGTTTGCATGGCCGTCGGGTCTATACTGTTCGTTTGTCAACGATTACGAGTAAAGGAGTTGCATCCGTGTCGGATCAGACAAAGCAACAAGAAACTCGCAGTCTGCCTGCGACGTTTGCTAAGAACGAATTTGAGAAGGACGCGTTTATCCTTCGTCAGCTGGTTACCAAGGATTTTAAGATCAAGTATCGCCGTAGCGTTCTGGGCGTCGCATGGTCGGTGCTCAACCCGCTGCTGATGATGATCGTCATGGCCATCGTGTTCTCGACGATTTTTGGCCAGGGTCGCAATGGCTCAATGACGCCCGAGATGTACCCGCTGTACTTGATCGTGGGTAACATTACCTTTGCCGTCATGTCCGAGTCTACGAACCAGGCCCTGACGTCGATCGTGGGCGCTGCCCCTCTGCTCAAGAAGGTTAAGGTGCACCGCTGGGTCTTCCCGGTGCAGAAGGTGCTCTTCTCGCTGGTCAACTTTGCCTTCTCGCTGGTCGCCGTCGCCATCGTCATGCTGTGGTTCCGCGTTATGCCTTCTTGGCACCTGATTCTGCTGCCGGTTTGCCTGCTGCTGCTTATGTGCTTCTGCATGGGCCTGGGCATGATGCTCTCTGCCCTTACGGTCTTCTTCCGCGACGTTATGCATCTGTGGAGCGTCGTCATTACGGCGTGGACTTACATTACGCCCATCTTCTGGACGACTGACTATATTGCGCAAATGCCGCATCTCGTGCGCATTCTGGTCTATGCGAACCCCATGTACAACTACCTGCAGTTTATGCGTGATATCTTCCTGTTCCAGACCACGCCCTCGCTTATGACGTTTGGTATGTGCGTCGCTTGGGCGGTCCTTGCGCTTGTTATTGGCTACACCGTGTTCCATAAGTCCGAGCGCAAGTTCATCCTCTACATCTAAGGAGTGCTGTGATGACTGAATCTGTTGTTGATTACAGCGAACAGCCTCTGGCTGTCGAGGTCGACGACGTCACCATGATCTTTAACATGGCGTCCGAGTCGCTGACCAACCTCAAGGAGTACTTCATTAAGCTTGCCAAGCACGAGCTGTTCTTTGAGGAGTTTAGGGCGCTTAAGCACATCTCGTTTGATATTCATCGCGGCGAGGTCGTGGGTCTGGTCGGCACAAATGGCTCCGGCAAGTCTACGATGCTCAAGATCATCGCCGGCGTGCTTGAGCCTAGCGAGGGCAGTGTTAGGGTGCACGGTAACATCGCGCCGCTGATTGAGCTTGGTGCCGGCTTTGACCCTGAGCTGACCGCCCGCGAGAACATCTATCTGAACGGCGCCCTGCTCGGCTATACCAAGGAGTTCATCGACGCCAACTTTGACGGCATTATCGAGTTCGCTGAGCTGCAGAACTTTGTCGATATGCCGCTTAAGAACTTCTCCTCGGGCATGGTGGCGCGTATCGCCTTTGCAATCGCGACGATTACTGAGCCCGATATTCTGATCGTTGACGAGACGCTGTCCGTCGGTGACGTGTTCTTCCAGCAGAAGTGCGAGGCCCGCATCCAGCACTTTATCCAGAGCGGCGACGTGACGGTTCTGTTCGTTTCGCACTCCATGGAGCAGGTTGAGCGCATCTGCCAGCGTGCCGTTTGGATTGAGAAGGGTGACCTTCGCATGGACGGCCCGGTCGATGAGGTCTGCAAGGCGTATCGCGAGCAGTTCAACTAGGTTATAATTACTTGCGCCCGACAGGCTTGCGCTTGCTTGGGCGTGTGGTTATTTGCTCCATTAGCTCAGTTGGATAGAGCAGGGGACTTCTAATCCCAAGGTCGACGGTTCGAATCCGCCATGGAGCACCATCGTTTATTAAGCCCGGACCGCTTGGTGGTCTGGGCTTTTTTCATCTTGTATGCTGCTGAAGCCGAGCGCGAGCAAGCCGCTGCTGTTTGTTGGGGTTGGCATTTTACTTTTCCAGATACTCTTTCAGCAGCTCCAGCGCGTGGGCGTAGCCCATCAGGCCTTCGCCCGTAATGGTGGCGAAGCAGGCTAGGCGGGCGTAGCTCACCTGGCGGAAGTCCTCGCGCGTCTCGACGGCGCTGATGTGGACTTCGACGGCAGGGATGGCGACGGCCTTGAGCGCGTCCAGGATGGCTACGCTGGTGTGCGTGTAGGCCGCCGGGTTGATGACGATGCCGTCAACTTTGCCGTAGGCCTCCTGGATCTTGTCGACGATGCTTCCCTCGTGGTTGGACTGGAAGACCTCGACCTCGTCAAAACCCTGTGCAGCGCCCGCCTCCTGGCAGATCTGGACCAGGCGGTCGTAGTTGTCACTGCCGTAGATGCCCGGCTCGCGAATGCCGAGCATGTTGAGGTTGGGGCCGTTGATGACGAGTGCTTTCATGATTGCTTCCTTTGCGATTGGAAAACCACCACAAAGGTGCCTGTCCCCTTTGTGGTGGTTTTGGTTAGAGAGCGGGTGGGAGGGTGTCGAGGATGGCACGGGCGGTGTTGGCGGCACAGTCGCGTGAGTCGATGATGTAGTCGGCCCAGGCGCGGTAGTGCGGCATACGCTGTTCGGCCAGCTTGTCGATGCCGTCGCGGGCGGTGATGGGGCGGCCCTTGTGGGCGAGTTCATCGAGCTTGCGGTTGAGCATCACGATCTGGCTGTTCTGGTGCAGCAGCGGATAGTTCTCGTCACGCGTGACCACGCCGCCGCCGGTGGAGAGCACCAGGCCGCTGCGCTTGGAGATGTCGGACAGCGCCGCCGTCTCCTGCTCGCGGAAGGCCGCCTCGCCGCGCTCGACGATATAGTCGGCACAGGGCATGCCCAGGCGCTCCTCGAGGGCGCGATCGAGGTCGATGTGCTCTCGCCCCGTGCGCAGGGCAATCTGCTCACCCACGCGGGTTTTGCCCGAACCCGGCATGCCGATCAGGGCGATGTTCTGTTCGCGGCATGACAAGCGCTCCGTTACGTCCAGGATGCGCTCGCGCGGGGTGACTTGGCCGGTATAGCGCTCGACGGCCTGTGCCGCTTGGGCCACCAGCATGAGCAAGCCGCCGATGCAGGGGATGCCGCGACGCTCGGCCTCGAGCATGAGTCCCGTGCGGGCGGGGTTGTAGACAATGTCGATAACGCCTTCGAGTGCATCGAGCCCTTCGAGCGTGCAAGGCGCGTCGGGGCAGTGGGGGAACATGCCGGCAGGCGTGCAGTTGACGAGCAGGGCGGCGTCGGACTGCTGCGCGATGTTGCCGTAGTTGACCTCGCTCGTGCGACCCACGGGTACGACGATGGCGCCCAAGTCTCCTAGCACCAAACTTGCCGTGGTGCCGGCACCGCCGGTGGCGCCGAGCACGAGGGCCTTCTTACCGGCAACCTCTACGCCCAACTCCTTGACTAGGCACTGAAAACCGAAATAGTCGGTGTTGTCACCGTGCAGGCGGCCGTCGGGCAGGCGTGTGATGGTGTTAACGTTGCCCATGCGCTCGGCCAGCGGGCTCAGCTCGTCCAGGTATTCCATGACGGCGCGCTTGTAGGGAATGGTCACGTTGGTGCCTTCCCACTCGTCGCCCGTCATAAAGGCCGCGAGGTCCTCGGGCTCACGCTCAAAACGCACATACTCCAGGCCTGCGAGCTCCTTGTAGATGGTTGGGGTGTAGCTGTGGCCCAGCACGCGGCCCAGCACGCCGTAGGGGCGGGATGCAGCGGTATCGGTCATCTAGAGCACCTCCGTGTAGCTGCCAAAGTAGGTGAAGCTCTCGCACACGTCGTCGATCGAATCGAGCAGGTCGTCGAGGGCCTTGCTGCCAAAGGGGCAGTCCAGGTCAAAGTAGAACATAAACTCAAAGTCGTGGCCGGGGATGGGGCGGCTTTCGAGCTTGATGAGGTTGATGTTGAGCGCGTAAAAGCGCTCGAGTACGCGATAGAGTGCGCCCGGCTCGTTTGCCGTGGTGATCATGAGCGAGGTACGGTTGGCACCGGGATAGACGCGCGGCTCGCGGCTGATGACGACAAAGCGCGTGTAGTTGTTGTCCGAGTCTTGGATATTGGGCTCCAGTACCTCGAGTCCATACAGCGCGGCACAGCTGCGCGAGGCGATGGCGGCGACGTCGGTGCGTTCGGAGTTGGCGACCATCTCGGCCGACATGGCAGTGTTGGGGTACTTGGTGGCGTGCAGGCCGTGGCCCTCGATAAAGCCGGCGCACTGGGCAATGGCTTGGCCATGGCTGTAGACCTCGCGCACGTCGGCGAGCTTGGTGCCGGGTTTGACGAGCAGGTTGTGATCGATCTTGAGGCGCAGCGAGCGCACGATATGGAAGTCGAACTGTGCAAGCAGGTCGTAGACGGCGTTGACCGAGCCGGCGGTGGAGTTCTCGATGGGCAGCACGCCAAACTCGCAGAAGCCGTCGCGTATGGCGCGCATAACGCCCTCGAAGGTCTCGAAGAACGCAATATCGGGCACGTCGAAGAGTTTGCACGCGGCGATCTGGCTGTAGGCGCCTTCGACACCCTGGCAGGCGACGGTGGCCGTCTGGGGGAAGGGTGTGTCAAAGGCTGCGGCCGTGGCATGGGCTTTTTGCGACACCGTGATGCCCTTGAGCTCGTTGATGTAGCGCTGCTGCTCGGCCTTGCTCATGCTCATGAGGAGGCGGAACAGGGTGATGGTCTGGGCCTCGTAGCGCTCGGGCGCGCGGCTGGCGAGGTTGTTGAGTTTGGAGCGCTCGCGGGCGGGGTCGAA
>CABURG010000075.1 GCA_902493835.1 uncultured Collinsella sp.
CACGGGTCAAGATGCACTAGGCCTGGACGAAGTCCGGGCCCGCGCCTTTAGACGCGAGCCCGGGGCCCGTGGGTTATACCCTAAGAGCAAACCACCCTTTTTAAGGGTGGTTCTGATTTAAGACAGGTTGCTCGGTGCCGCTGAGTGCAGGACGCCGGCTGTTGCGTCCGCGGACGGCGGGTGCGCTTGAACAAGCCGACGGCGTGCGGGCGACGCCGTTTTGGCGCACGGTAGAGGATTGCCTGCTGCGCGCGCCGTTTTCGTATGGCCTGGCGATTGCCGATTCTGCGTTGCGGACAAAGGGCGTATCGCGCGATGACTTTTGTGAGCGGCTTCGTATAGATTGTGAAGGCAAGCACGGGTATCGCAGAGCGCAGGTGATCGCGTCGTATGCGGACGGGCTGTCCGAAAACGGTGGCGAGTCTCGGTTCCGAGCGTTCTTTATTGCATACGGGTTTCTGGTGCCAGAGTTGCAGGTGGAGTTTCGTGATCCGCTCAATCCGAATCAGGTGTTTCGAGTCGACTATTTCTGGAGACTCGAGGACGGGGCGTGCGTGATTGGCGAGCTCGATGGAAAGGGAAAGTATACCCTGCAGGATGGTGGGGATCGGGAGTCGGTCGGCCCATTCGTGGCGGAACGTCAACGGGAGTCCCATCTGACGATGCTCGGACATAAGGTACTGAGGTTTACGTTTGATGAGCTCAAGAACCCGGGGAAGCTGGCTGAAAAGCTGAGACTGGCGGGCATTCCGCAGCGGGTCGATTTGGCTGAGGAATGGAGACGGCAGTGGTATGGGTGCTGAGGGGTGCGGCTGACGCGGGTGTGGTTGTTCCTACCGAGTTTGTCTCGATCTGTAACAACAAGGGGCCGTTTGGCCTCGTAACTGTTACAGATCGAGACAGAAGGTTGGCTGCCGCTAAAAGATCTCAATCTGTAACATCTAGAGGCCGAAAACCTGTCTACTTGTTACAGATTTAGACGTTTGACGACAGGGCTGGAGAATATCTCGATCTGTAACATCTAACGGCCAAAAACCGGTCTAACTGTTACAGATCGAGACAAAGGTTGGACGCGGTGCCGAAAGATCTCGATCTGTAACACTTGGAAGGTTAAAGACGGTCTACCTGTTACAGATCGAGACGTTTTGCTGGAACGGCCGAAGCATCGCTGCACTGTTTCCGTTTGCCCTCACATCTCTCTCGTCCCTCCGTTAACCGATATGTCCGCAGCAACTCTGCCGCGCTGGGCGATAATGGACAAATGTTCAAGTTAATCGTGAGGGAGGAGCTCGATATGGCGACTGCCGATCGTCCCACGTTGTTTATCAATGCGACCGTTCTGGATGGCTCGGAGCATATGGAGCCGCAGCCCGATATGGCCGTGACCGTCGAGCGTGGCGTCATCACCTGGATGGGACCTAGCGCCGTGGCGCAAGCACCTGCAGGTGCCGAGGTCATCGACCTGGCAGGTGCGTATCTCATGCCGGGCCTCATCAATATGCATGTGCATCTGTGCGGTTCGGGCAAACCGGTCTCGGCGGGAGATGCGGGCGCACTCATGAAGAAGCTCGACAATCCCGTGGGCCGCGCCATCGTGCGCCATATCCTCAAGGGCAGCGCTCAGCAGCAGCTGGCAAGCGGCGTGACCACGGTGCGCGGTGCGGGCGATCCGCTGTTTGCCGATATCGCCGTGCGCAACGCCATCGACGCCGGCAAGTATCAGGGTCCGCGCCTGGTAGCGCCGGGAACGGGCGTTACGGTGCCGGGTGGTCACGGTGCTGGGTTGTTCGCCCAGGTGGCTAACAGCCCCGCCGAGGCGGCCGAACAGGTGCGCGACTTGTACGCGCGTGGCGCCGACGTCATCAAGCTGTTCGTGACGGGCGGCGTGTTCGACGCGACCGAAGTAGGCGAGCCGGGCGTGCTACGCATGCCGGTCGATGTCGCCGCTGCGGCGTGCAAGGCGGCGCACGAGGTTGGCCTTCCGGTCATGGCTCATGTCGAGAGCACCGAAGGTGTGAAGGCCGCGCTTCAGGCCGGCGTCGACACAATCGAGCACGGCGCTCCGATGACCCCCGAGATTCTGGAGCTGTATCGAGGCGCCGTGGGTACGCAGCTCGAGGGACGCGCACCGAGCGTGACCTGCACGATCAGTCCGGCGCTGCCGTTTGTGTTGCTCGATCCGGAAAAGACTCATTCGACCGATACGCAAAAGAAGAACGGCGACATCGTGTGCTCGGGCATTATCGAGAGTGCTCGTGCGGCGCTAGAAGCCGGTATCAAGGTAGGCCTGGGCACGGACTCGAGCTGCCCGTTCGTGACGCAGTACGACATGTGGCGCGAGGTGGCCTACTTTGCCAAGTACGTCAAAGTGAGCAATGCCTTTGCACTGCATACGGCCACGCAGGTCAATGCTGAGCTACTGGGCCTGGGTGACGAGACCGGTACGATCGAGTGCGGCAAGGCAGCCGACATTTTGGTGACGCGCGAGAACCCGCTCGATGACCTGTGCGCTCTGCGTGAGCCGATGCATGTGATGTGCCGCGGTGACTTGGTGCGCAAGCTCAAGGTCAAGCGTATCCCTGAGGTTGACGCGGAGCTCGACGCGATTATGGCCATGCCGGCAGAGGCGCTGGCTGAGGAGCTTGCCCGCGATGGCGTAGCGTAAGCGCTGGTGTGACAGGGGACAGCCGGCTCGTCGAATCTTGCCGCCATATGCAAAAAGCCGAGGTCTCAACGCGAGGCCTCGGCTTTTATTTTGTCCTATGGTGTAGCGGCTAGGAGCGCGTCTCCATCTTGGCGTGGCACTTGGGGCAGGTGACGCGGATCTTGCCCTTGCCCTTGGGGACGGACAGCATCTGGCCGCAGTTGGGGCACTTGAGGTAGGCCGTGGTCTTGCGACCCTTCCACATCTTCTTGGCCGTTCGCTTGGCGCGCTCAAAGTCCTCCTTGCTGGTACCAGCGGCACGCGAAGCGTTTGCGGCCGCAGTCCCGCCGCCCAAGCTAGCGACGAACTTGCCTAGGCCGGGGACGTTTGCGGTCGCCGTAACAAAGGCGTCGTTCTCCTTGCGGCGCGCGTCGATGTTTTTGGACAGGCCGCGCAGCACGCCAATCACGATAACGGCGATGGCGATCCAGCTGAGCCACTGAATACGGGCCATCGATCCGATCATCGCGATGACGATTCCAGCAAAGCCCATCACGATGGTGAGCTCGTCGGCGCCGTTGCGACCCTTCATAAAGTCATTCATGCAGAACTGCCTTTCATTTCGCTGTGCTGCACGCTTTTATACCCCTTTTGGTGCAAGGGGGACAGGTTAATCTGCACCAAGGTGGTGCAAACGTACCTGTCCCCCTTGCACCAATTACTTGGCGAGCTTGTCGACGACGCGCTCTATCTCGGCGAGCTTGGCGGCTTTGAGCTCCTCGTCGCCCGATTCGATGGCCGAGGCGACGCAGCCCTCGATGTGTGCCTTCAACACATCGGCGTTGATGCGGGCGATGAGCGCCTGCGTGGCCATGAGCTGCGTGGAGATGTCGACGCAGTAACGGTCCTCCTCCACCATCCGCAGGATGCCGTCGATTTGCCCACGTGCCGTTTTGAGCATGCGGGTCACCGATTTATGGTCTGCCATCATGGCGGGTCCTCGTTTCTGGTCGATTTTCCGGATGCCCCCGTCAGTTGCGGTGAAATAGTTCTTGTTTGCAGGCTTGAAGCGCTAAAACAGGAACTATTTCACCGCAACTTCTGAGGATTGAGTAGGCGGCGTCTGCTACGCGGCGGTCACGGACAGGGCGTGGAACTTCTCGCCCGCGCCCTCGACGGCGGCGGCGAGCTGCTCGGCGGTCACGGTGTCGGCGCACTCCACCTGGACGGTCTGGGTCTCGTGGTCGGCATCGGCATCGGTCACGCCGGCAACGTTGAGCAGTGCCGTCTCGACAGTAGCGTCGCAGTGGCCGCACATAAGGCCGGAAGTCTTGATTGTGTAACGCATGGGTGTACTCCTTATCGATTGAGATTATCTGACAGTTTAGTCGTGAACAGCGTCATCTTAAAGGTGCGCTGAGGTGCCCGAGATTGCCCCGAAAGAGGAGCGAAGCGTACTTGGGTACGCGAGCGACGGTTTGAGGGGCAAGGTCGGGTGCTTCAGCGCGCCGTCTTGGGCTTAAAGGTTCGCAGGCGCAGAGCATTGCTTACGACGCAGACGCTCGACAGGCTCATGGCCGCGGCGCCAAACATCGGCGAGAGTTGCCAACCGGTGAGGGGGAAGAACACGCCCGCCGCCAGCGGAATGCCGATGCCGTTGTAGAACAGCGCCCAGAACAGGTCCTGCTTGATGTTGCGGATCGTGGCGCGCGAAAGCTCGATGGCGCGGGCGACGTCCATGAGGTCGCTGCGCATGAGTACCACGTCGGCGCCCTCCTTGGCGATGTCGGCGCCGGTGCCGATGGCAAGGCCCACGTCGGCGCGCGCCAGGGCGGGGGAGTCGTTGATGCCGTCGCCCACCATGGCGACCTTGCCGCCCGCATCCTGCAGCTCGCGCACGTGGCGTTCCTTGTCGGCGGGGAGGACGTCGGCGATGACCTGTTCGCTGCTCAGCCCCACGCGGCGGGCGATGGCCTCGGCCGTCACGCGGTTGTCGCCGGTGAGCATGCGCACGTCGACGCCAAGCGAGCGCAGTGCGGCGATGGCCCCGGCGCTCGTCTCCTTGACCTCGTCAGCCACGGCGACGGTGCCGGCAAGCTCGCCGTTCTTGGCAAAGAACAGAGGCGTCTTGCCTTCGGCGGCAAATTGCTCGGCAAGACCCGCGGGCACGGTAACGCCCAACTCGTCCATCAGGCGCATATTGCCGGCGGCAATGGCGTTTTGCCCCTCGCGCGCCGTAACGCCTCGCCCGGGCACGGCAGTAAAGTCCTCGACCATGCGCGCGACGATCCCGCGTGTCTCGCACTCGGCCATAATCGCCTCGGCCAGCGGGTGCTCGCTCGAGCGCTCCAACGCGGCGGCCAACTTGAGCAGTGCCTTTTCGCTCATGGCGGGCGAGCCGTCAGCGCGCGTGGCTACCACGATATCGGTCACGGCAGGCTTGCCGCGGGTGACCGTGCCCGTCTTATCGAGCACCACGGTGCCCACGCTGCGCAGGTTCTCCAGCGCCTCGGCGCTCTTAAACAGAATGCCCATCTCGGCGCCCTTGCCGGTGCCGACCATAATGGCGACGGGCGTGGCCAGGCCCAGCGCGCACGGGCAGCTGATCACCAGCACGGCGACGGCGGAGGTAAGCGCTTCGTTGATGCTTCCGGTCAGCACCATCCACACCACAAAGGTCACGGCCGAGATCACGAATACCACGGGCACGAACACGCCGGCGACCTTGTCGGCCATGCGGGCGATGGGCGCCTTGGTGGCGTTGGCGTCCTCGACGAGCTGGATAATCTTGGCGAGCGACGTGTCGGCGCCCACACGCGTGGCGCGGAAGGTAAACGAGCCCGTGCGGTTGACCGTGGCCGCATTGACAGTGTCGCCGGCGGTCTTTTCCACGGGGATGGACTCGCCGGTGAGCGCGCTCTCGTCCACGGCCGAGCTGCCCTCGAGCACCACGCCATCGACGGGGATAGACTCGCCGGGGCGCACGCGCAGGACCTGGCCGGGAAGGATGGCGTCGACATCGACGGTGGTTTCGGTGCCGTCCTCTGCCACGACGGTCGCGGTCTTGGGCGCCAAGTCGATGAGCGCCTCGATGGCGCCGCCGGTCTTGGATTTGCTGCGTGTCTCGAGATATTTGCCCACGGTGACGAGCGACAGGATTGTGCCGGCGCTCTCAAAATACAGGTTGTCCATGCCCGTCATCATGGCCTCGTGGACCTGGCCCGCGGCTAGCTGGTCGGCCATGATGAACATGGCGTAGAGCGACCAGGCGATGGAAGCAGTGGCGCCCACGGCAATAAGGGCGTCCATGGTAGGCGCGCCGTGCGTAAGCGATTTAAACCCGTTGATAAAGTATGCGTCGTTGACGTAGACGATGGGAATGAGCAGGACGAGCTCGGTGAGCGCGAGCGTCATGCTGTGGGTGTGGTCGGCGAAGACGCCGGGCAGTGGCCAACCGAGCATGTGCCCCATGCCTATGTAGAACAGTGGGATGAGGAATACGATCGAGACGATGAGGCGGGTGCGCATGGCAGAGGCGGCGGCCTCCAACTTTTTGGTCGGCGACTCCATATGGGCGGCGCCGGACCTGGCTTGCGCGTTGCCGTTTGAGTTGGTGGCATCGGTGCCCGTGCTAACGGGCGAGGCCGAATAACCCGCGCGATCGACGGCGGTACAGATGTCGTCGGGGGAGACCTGCGCGGGGTCGTAGTCGACCAGCATGGAGCCGGCGAGCAGATTGACCGCGACGCTTTGGACGCCGTCGAGTTTGCTCACGGCGCGATTCACATGCGCCTGGCAGGCGGCGCATGTCATGCCGCCCACATCGAACTTATCTTGAGCCATGGCTTCTCCTTTCTGTGACGTAGTGTCGGAAATGTTAACCATCCGATACTATACACCCATACCCCCTGGGGGTGTCCAGTACAGAAATAATATATGAGATTTCGTTACAGATGAGGATGGATGGTTGGCCGATGGACCGTCCCAACCAATCATCTCAATCTGTAACATCTAGCAGGGAAAATGACCCCTTACTGTTACAGATCGAGACAATTGCCGGGGAGGGGTCCCGTCACGGCAAGACGCCCGCCGCCTAGATACAGAACCCGGGGATCACACAGGTTAGCTTGTTTGGCTTTTCCGCAGGCGTTGCGTACGTAAAGACGTCGCCGTCGTGCCCCACGCGGTTCATATAGAGCGTGCCTTCGCTCTCCGATGTGTCGGGGCTCACCGTGCGCTCCCACCAACAGGTGTCCTTGCCCTTCCACTGGCGGACCATCGTCTCGTTCGTGGAATACGGGCTCACCTTGAGCTCGCGGAAGAGCTGATACTCCTTGCCCTCGCCGTTGTAGATGTCTGCCAGGTAGTGATAGTCCTCGGTAAACGAATCGGGCGGTTGCGTACCGCACAGCTCGACCATGGCGGGCAGCCAAAGGGTTGCGGGTAACTCGCTCAGGCACGATGCGCTGTTGGCGGCGCCCACATTGTTCGAGACCTTCTTGACCCCTTTAATGAGTGCGCGCAACTCGTTGGGCAGCAGCTTAAGGCCGTCGCCGTTGAGCCATTCCCGCAGCTCGCAATCTGCCCAGCCGGCGCTCGGCGGTTCAGCCGCAGCGTTGCGCTCGGCAATACCCGCATCGAACATAAACGTCAGTCCGGCCTTGCCCGTCCCGTCCAGAAGCTCATCGTGGCGGATGCCCACAAGCTGCGCGCCAACCTGCAGCCCGTTGGTGAGCGTGACACGCTTGGTACACGGATAGGGGATATGCCCATCGGCATCGAGCAGATGATAGCGCTTGGCAATCTCGCGTGCCTCGCTACGGGTCTCGGCGGCCTTAATCTTGAGCGAAATCTCCTGCAGCTGATCCCAGGTGTAGTCGTCAAGTGAACCGCGGATGCCGTCAAGGTAGTCGGGGATGCCAAAGCCATGGGTTGCCGCCCCGATAACGCCGAGCCCCGCAACGGCTGCGACAACGCCACCGATAATAAAGCGGCGGCGGGTCATGGCATCGTGCCGGGCCTGCTCCAGGATCTCTCGCGCGCGCTCGCCGGCGACGTCGACCTTAAGGTGTGTACCGGAGTCGATGTCGATTGCGGCGTCACTGCCCGCGCCTTCGCGGCCCTCGGATTCGGCATCGGTGAGGTATGCCGAGAGCACCTCGAGCATCTGCTGCTCGGTGGGACGATCGCACTGCTCGACTGAGAGACCCTTCATGATGATTTTGACGAGCGCTTCATCGCCCTCGCAGCGCGGCTCGAGCGGTGCCGGCTTGGTCTTGGTCTTTACGAGATAGAACGAGCCGGTTGCAGCGGCGTCCGTCGACTCAAAGTCAAACGGTTTGCGACCGCTGTAGAGCTGGTACAGAATGCTCGAAAGCGCATAGACGTCGATTGCCGGCGAACGGCGAA